>JAKMGR010000512.1 GCA_022424805.1 Verrucomicrobiales bacterium | reverse complement strand
GTCTGGTAGCCGGCTTTGCGCAGGAGCTTAGGAAAGGTCTGCTGGGAACCATCAAAGGTATTTCCATTCCTTACGAATCCATTGAGATGGCTGTATTTGCCCGTCTGAATCACGGCACGGCTGGGGCCGCAAATCGAGTTAGTAACATAGCAGCGCGTGAATTTCATGCCACGCTTAGCGATGCGGTCGAGATTCGGAGTCGCCATACGAGTGGCGTCATACGCGCTCAAGGCCTGCTCACAATGGTCATCCGTGAAGATGAAAACAATGTTGGGTTGGTCCGCGCCGGACAGGGCTCCCGCTCCCGCAAAAAGGAAAAACGCGAGTAGAGATTGATGAAAAAAGAAACGAAGCTTCTGCATGAGACAACCGATTACATCGGTAATAAACTCAAGGCAATGCATAAAAGAACCCCGTTTTCACGCATCTGCGGAGTGGATTTGACTCGTTACTTGAATCCTCTAAGGTTCAGGGGAACATTTCCCTTCCCAATATGAGAAAGCTCCAACTCCTCCTCACAGCGGCTCTTTTCGCACTTCCCGCCTCAGCGTCCGCGCTCGACTACCAGGAAGAAATTCGCCCCATTCTCAACAAAAAGTGCTTCAAATGCCACTCCGGCCCACGTGCCAAAGGCAAGTTGCGAATGGATTCCCCTTCCTTTTTCCAGAAGCGAGTTGGCGGTGACGATCCCGCAATTGTTCCAGGAAATTCCGCACAAAGCCTTCTCGCGATCAAGGCCGGGCTCCCCGCTTCTGACGGAGATGCGATGCCACCTCCCCCCGCTCGCTCTCGCGGAGCGGAGCCGATGACCCAGTTGGAGCTCAACACTGTCAAAAAGTGGATCGATGAAGGTGCGTCATTTGAGGCTGGCGGAGCAACAGCAGCTACCACAACTACCCCGACCGAGGCAACTGCCGGAGGCGAAGCGATGAGGAAGGATGAACTGCTCGACTGGACGAACGGCGCAGGAAATTCCCTGAAAGCCTATTTTGTCGGCCTCGACGAGGCCAACGTGAAGCTAAAGAAGGAAGACGGTTCTGAGTTTTCCTATCCGCTCGCGAATCTCAACGCCGAGAGCCAGGCTCTCGCCAAGAAACTTGGCGGGCAATAGTCTCAAACAGGGCGAAGTCAGACATTTATCCCTGTTCGGTGGCCAACTTGGCCCTGTTGGGTCCCACGACCTTTCCTGAGCACACCGATCTGGTCTTTTAGCCGGATTCCGGAAGAAAGGTCGGCATCACGACACCCGCAATCGGCTGGGCATCTCCCAGAACTTGGGCGAAGTGCAATTCGCAGTTCCTAGCACCCAACTGGTAGGCTGCCCCGGTTAATTCCTTAGCCGTCGCTGGCACGAGAAAGATGACCGTTTTCCCGCGAAAGCGGTCGAGCTGTGCCCGGAGGAGAGCTTCGGCCGCAGCCTCCGTCCTAGCTACTCCAGGGCCGATCATCCGAACGGTAGGATGATCGATCGAGACCAGAAATCCGTCTACTTCTCCGGTCTCATCCAGAGAAACGGAGCAATCCCAGAGTCCCGAGCTGTTTTCGACGAAATAGCAGTAGTCACTTTCCCGCGAAATACCGGCAACCTCAAACTCCACCTGCCCCATCGCGACAAGGTCCGAGGAATCCGCCGGACGCACTTGTGGAAGCTCATTCTCTGCCTTCGACAAGCCAACTGTCGGCACGTCTATAATCATGTCCTGATAGATCGCAAACGGCGTTAAACCCCACTTGTTGTAAAGCGAATAGGAATCGAGATTCAGTGCACTGGATACCAGTCGAAGAGGCAGCTCCCGCTCCGCCGCAAAATCGACAATCGCTCCCAGCAATCGTCCAGCGACACCTGCCCCGAAATAGTTGGGATGCACATTGAGGATTCCGAGGGAAACATGCATTTCTCGAGGATGGTAGAAGCAGGAGCCTACGATTCGCCCGGAATCTGCATTCTCGACCACAATCGCACAACCCGGATCGAGATCCTCATACACCTCGCAGAATACTCGACAGCCTTCGGGTTTACCGCCAAAAGCGGAATGCCCGAGGTTGCGCTCGTACCAGCTGTTGGTGGAAAGGAAAATCAGTTCAGCGACTTCGTCGAAATCGCTTTCTCGCATCGGGCGCATCTGTAACATGACGCGGGTGTAGCAGAAAACCTCGAATCCCAGCAAGGGAAATTGATTAGTTCTTCCGCGCGGGGGCCGGGATCTCGGGGAAATGAATTAGTGCGGACACCAATCCACCATACTCCCCACCTTTTACATTCCTCCTTCCCACAGCGGCGCAGCGGCTACCTACCGATGAGCCACTTCACTTTACCAGCCCGGATAGCACTGGCAGGAAAGGCGGGATCACCGGCGAAGACATTCTCCGCCATTTCGTGTTTCGAAGAGCCATTGACGAGGAAAAGCACCTCTTTCGCAGCTGCGATCAAGGGATAGGTAAAAGTAATTCGGAAGGTGTCGAACTTCGGCACAAAATTCTCCACGACCCACCGATCGGACTCCCGCAATGCTTTCGTCTCTGGAAACAAGGAAGCGGTATGTCCATCGTCACCCATCCCTAACAAAACCAAGTCGTGCACAAAACAATCTTCGCCCGCAATCTGCGCAAGTTTCTTTAGCTGCCCTTCACAACGCTCCGCCGCTTCCGCAGGCTCCAACTCACCGCAAATTCGCACCACATTCGCCGTGGGAACGCCTGCCGGATTAAGAAGAGACTCTTTTACCATTCGGTAGTTACTTTGCTCATCCTCCGGAGGAACTGCCCGCTCATCCCCGAAAGTCAAGAGGACACGCTCCCAATCAATCTCAGAACTTTCCGCCAAGCCCTGATACACAGGGGCTGGAGTCGAACCACCGCACAAGCTCAGGCGGAAAATTCCACCGTCTTTCTGCGCGTCTACAATCTGCTTTTCAATATATGCAATAGCATCGTTAGCAAAATCAGATGTTCGAATCACTTCGGCAGAC
>JAKMGR010000490.1 GCA_022424805.1 Verrucomicrobiales bacterium | reverse complement strand
CAACCCAATGAGCACAATGCGGTCGATCATCAGAACTTCTCTCACTTCTATCCCAAGCGTTTGCAGGCGGAGGTGCTTCTCGATGCGGTTGACCGCTTGACCGGTGCGACGACGAGCTTCGCTGATCTTCCAATGGGAACTCGCGCAGTGGCTTTGCCGGACAACAGCTACAACTCGTCGGCTTTTCTCAAAGTTTTTGGACGTCCCGATGCAGCGAGTGTCTGTGAGTGCGAGCGGGTGCAGTCGTCGAGTCTGGCGCAAAGCTTGCACCTGATGAATTCTTCGGAAGTGAAAGGCAAGCTCGCGACAGCAGGAGGGCGCGCCGACCGTCTTGCGAAGTCAGAGGAGGAAGATGCGAAGAAGATTCATGAAATCTACCTAGCCGCTTTCTCGCGACCGCCGACGGGAGAAGAACTAAGTATCGCCGAAAGTCATATCAATATTCCGCGAACAGATTCCGCCGGGAAGCCGATTGCTCCGGCGACAGCGAAGAAAATGGCCTACGAGGATCTGCTCTGGGCGATCATGAATACCAAAGAGTTTCTCTACAACCACTGAGCCGATGTTCCGAAAATTCTCCTATCTCATTCTCTCGTCGGCGATCCTGTTGGCCGCAAATTCTGCTCGTGCCCAACTCGTCGGATTTCCTGATCCCCATCTCCTCACAACAATGCCAATGGGGGCGCAACAGGGGGCAACTGTTGAGGTCACGATCACGGGCCAGCACCTTGAGGACGTTACGCAGCTCATTTTTTCCGATCCGAAAATCACGGCCAAACCCGTGATTGGAGAGAATGGCAAGGCAGTCGATAACAAGTTTGTCGTATCCGTTGCGAAGGATGCGCCGGTTGGCATTCACGATGCCCGTGTCATTTCGCGATTGGGGATTTCTTCGCCGCGAGCTTTCACCGTGGGGACGATGAAAGAAATCGCCTGTATCGAGTCGCGTGATTCGAAGGAGAAAGCGGCAGCCATTTCCGTGAACTCGATTACCAATGCGGTGATGCCGAAACGTGCGATCGATCACTATTCTTTCCCAGCCCAGAAAGGGAAACGATATGCGATTGAATGCGCCGCTGTGGGAATCGACTCCAAGCTGACTCCGGTAGTGATCGTCGCAGACGCTGAGGGGCGAGACCTGCTCGTGAATCGCACGGGCGGAGTGATCGACTTTCAGCCGGATGCCGATGGCACCTACATGGTCAAAGTGAACGACCTGACCTATCAGGGAAGTGATCGCCATTTTTACCGACTTGCCTTGCAGGAAGTTTCTGCGGATGGCCTCCCACCGCGCCATCCTTCGACGGCAAAAGTAAGTGCTGCTTCCTGGCCTCCGCCCGGTCTGTCGGAGGAGGCAAGGTCGCAGGAAGCGGAGCCGAATGATGAAGCCGACCGCGCGCAAAAGATTACGCTGCCTTGCGATATCGCCGGATCATTTTATCCGGCCGCCGATGTCGATACGTTCGAGTTCATGGCAAAGAAAGATGAGGTCTGGTGGGTCGAGGTGGCGGCGGAAAGAATGGGGCACGCGACAGATCCCTTTGTGCTCGTCCAGGGCGTCACGGAGAAAGACGGAAAGAAAACGCTCGTCGATGTGGCGGAACTCTACGATATCGCGAGTCCGCTCAAGGTCAGCTCTAACGGCTACTCCTACGACGGGCCGCCCTATGACATCGGCTCGCCAGATGTTCTTGGAAAAGTCGAGATTAAGGAAGATGGCGTTTACCGACTTCAGGTTCGTGATCTGTTTGGAGGAACTCGCAACGAGCCCGCCAACGAATATCGGCTCGTCGTTCGTAAGGAGCAGCCTGATTTCGCGATCGCTGCCTGGGCTGTGCATATGACCTTGCGAAATGGAGACCGAGCTGCTTTTTCCAAACCTCTCGCTCTTCGCACCGGCGATGCCACGGTCCTCGAAGTGCTTGCGATCCGGCGCGATGGCTTTGCCGGAGATATCGATCTGAAAATGGAAGACCTGCCGAGGGGAGTTCAGGCGACCGGATTGAAAATTCCTGCCGGCAAATCGGTTGGTCATATCGTCATTACTGCTGATGCGAATGCGAAGCCGGATTTCGCTCTCGCTTCGATCACGGGAAGTGCAAAAATCGATGGCAAGGTGGTGACTCGTCCCTGTCGACTGGCGACGATGGAGTGGCCGGTGAAAGATGCCAAGCAGGAGATCCCGGCTCCTCGCCTAGTCAATAGCATGCCTGTTTCCGTGAGTGATTCCGAGGCGGCACCTCTGAGCTTTTTCGCCGCGGAAGAAAAGGTGTGGGAAGTGACTGAAGGTGAAAAATTGACGATCCCACTGAAGGCGGTCTGGCGGGAGGATTTCACTGGGACCTCAATCAAGATGAAAGCCTATGGTGTTGGATTCGATCGACTGGCTCCTTTCGAATTCCCTCTCAAAGCTGAAAGCTATGATGTCGAACTCAACCTCGCCACACTGAAAACGCAGCCGGGTGAATACGACCTGGTATTCTACGGAGGTGGAGTTGCCAAGTTTCGTTATCATCCCAAGGGAGTCGCTCGTGCCACGGCAGCAAAAACGAAGGCGGAATCCGAAGCAGCTGCCGCCGCAGAGAGTGCGAAAAAACTGACAGCCGAAGTCACCAAGGCCGCACCCGAGAAAAAGGCAGAAGCAGAAGCTGCTGCCAAGGCGGCTACGGAGAAACAGAAGCTAGCAGACGCGGCGAAAGCAGAAGCCGAGAAACATCTCGCCGCTGTTACCAAGGAAGCCGCACCCAAGGATCGTGTCGACATCCATGTCTCGAAGCCGATTCGCCTCGTCGTTAAGCCGAAGGCGGAAGAGGCAGAAAAAGCTGTTGCACAGGCCGCACCAAAAAAATGAAAGCTATTTCACAGCTTGGATTTTGCCTCGGGTTCGCATTGATCCCGATCTTTGCTGCGGCGGAACTGGACTTCTATCGGGATATCTATCCATTCCTGAAAACGAACTGCGTTTCCTGTCATAACAAAACGACAACGAAGGCAGGTCTCAACATGGAGACTCCGAAGTTGATGATCAAGGGGGGCGACAACGGCCCTTCGATTGTTCCCGGCAAGAGCAGCGAGAGTCTTCTCGTCGAAGCTTCCGCGCACTCGGATTTCATCGAGATGCCGCCAAGTAAAAACAAGGCCGGTGCGCGCCCGCTGAATGGAGCGGAGCTTGCCAAGCTCAAGCAGTGGATTGATGAAGGAGCCAAATCCTCAACGCAGGAGGCTCGCGAGGTTGTCTGGCAGGCTCTTTCCGCTGAGGTGGATCCGATTTACTCAGTAACCATGACCGACGATGGCCGCTACGTCGCATGCGGACGCGGCAATCGAATCTTTGTCTACGATCTCGCGCTTCGAAGCTTGGTGGGGGAGGTGACTACTTCTGCCGAAGATCCATCCGCCCATCGAGCCCTGGTCAACTCGCTCGCTTTCAGTCCCGGGGGAGATCGTCTAGCGTCCGGCAGTTTTCGCGAAGTGAAGATATGGAAGAAGACACAGGCTCCGGCGTCTACCCGGAAAGCTGACCCGGCTCTGGCAATCGTTGCCGCTCAGTCCCTGCCGAATGGGAAGCAGATTGTCGCGGCTGACAAGAATGGCGCTGTAGTCATAATCGATTCCGCTTCCGGCAAGGTCGTTCGGACAGTAGAGAAAGCCGTTTCCGGGAAAGTGGTCGCACTTTCTGTATCGCCCGATGGCACGAGGTTGGCCTTGGTTTCTTCTCCGTGGAATCTGCGTATCTGGAACCTGGCGGATGGGGAAAAAATTGCGGAGCAGGGAATGCTGGATCCCGCACTGGAAGCCAGACGAAAGGCTGCCGCAGCCAAGGACGACGAGGTGGCAAAGAAGGCAGCAGCCGATCTTTCTGTTGCCGCAGCCAAGTCACAGGAGACGGCAATGACGGCTCTGGGCTGGAGCGCTGACGGGGAAAATATCCTCACTGCGACAGCGGACAATCAAATTCGCGTTTGGCCGATGCCGGCTCCGGGAGCAGCTTTCGCCGCTCCGAAAATCGTGACCGGAGCTTTTGGTGTCACCGGTTTTGCCGCTGCCGTCCCAGGACAAGTGGTAACCTGCGGTGCCGATAACAAGATCCGAATCTGGAATCTCAGCGACGGAAAAACGATCCATCAGTTCGAAGCCGCTGCGAAATGTGTTGCTGTCTCTCCAGATGGCAAATTGATCGCTACTGGCACCGCGGACGGGCGGGTTCTTTTGTGGGATGCAGCGGAAGGGAAGCAATTATTTGATCTTCGGGGGACGCCTCAACTCACCGCGAAGATGGCTGATTTGCAGAAGACGATTGATCGGGAAAAGCTGGAGGAAGCTTTTCAAAAAGCTCGCGCCGCAGCAATCACGGCTCGAGACAAGGCTCTCGTAGATTTGTTGAAGAAGGCCAAGGACGCAGTTGTCGCGATGAACAAGAGACTTCCCGAGGCTAAGAAAGCGATTCCTCCTTTGAAAGAGGCCCGTGTCGCAGCGGAAAAGAAAGTAGCCGATGCCGAAGCGGCCCTCAAGACCCCGCCCGAAGGAAAAACCGTGAAGATGCTCGAGTCTGAGTTGGAAAAGGCGAAGGTTGCCCTTCAGGCGGCGGAGACAAAAGAGAACGACGCCGTCGCCGCGCTTGCCGCATTTAAGAGCAACATCACCGATGCGCAGGCGAATCAGAAAAAGATCACCGAAACGCAGGCTGCCAATGCCAAGGACGTTGCCGCAGCTCAGGCAGCAGAGGCCGCGGCGAAGAAGCATGAGACAGAAGCGACCGCCGCATTGACCGCAGCGAAGAAAGAGGCAGCGGTGATAGGGCCGAAGCCGCTGGCGCTCGCTTTCTCGGCTGACTCTACCCAGATTGCGGCAAGCTGTGTAGACGGTTCGATTCAAGCGTGGACAATCAATACGGGGACTCCACTCGAAAATGCGGAAGGGACTGCTATTGAATCTGCCAGTCTCGTGGTGCGGGCAGACGGTTCATTCCTTTCCGTGGGAGGAAACGGGGTCCAATCGACCACGGCTTCGAATGCTCGATGGGAATTGGAAAAGGTTCTTGGAGGCGAGAAGCAACCGGAGTTGTTCGCAGATCGGGTCGAGACTGTCACCTTCAGTCCTGATGGAAAAGTTCTCGCGGCCGGAGGCGGTGAACCCTCTCGATCCGGTGACATAACTCTGTTTGATGTCGCATCAAACGGGGTTATGTCGACGTGGAAAGAGTGTCATGCCGACAGTGTCATCAGCCTCGATTTTTCTCCCGATGGAAAGCGGCTCGCTTCCGGGGCAGCTGATAAAATCGCACGCATCTACGAGGTCGAGACAGGGAAGCAGCTGAATCTCTTTGAGGGCCACACCCATTACGTGAACGACGTTGCCTTTCGGTCGGATGGCCGTGTCCTCGCAACGGCGGGTGGCGACGGAGTCGTCAATTCCTGGGATCTCACGATTGGCGAGAGAAAGAAAAAGATCGAAGGATGGACCAAAGAGGTCACCTCCTTGGAATTCATCGGAGCGACAGATCGAATCGTAACCTCCGCCGGCGACAACCTTGTTCGGATCGTCACCGATGCAGGCAGCCAAGTCCGCGCCATATCCAAGCTTCCCGATTTCATGCAGGCCGCAGCGAGCACGGCCGATGGAAAAATAATTGTCGCCGGAGGCGAAGACAGCTTTCTCCGAGTTTGGAATGGAGCCGACGGTAAGGAGATCATCGCCTTTGGAATGCAGTAAAAAACGTAGTATTTTTTCAATCAACCACCAGATTCATCATGTCATCAATTTTGACTCCGCCCAAACTCTCCCACTGCTCTGGTCCTCTCGATCGGCGAGGATTTATGCAAATAGGCCTTACCGGGATGGGATCACTCGGGCTTTCCGGCCTCATGAAATTGCGTGCCGAAAATGCGACGAAGCCAGATAGCGAAAAGACTGCGGTCATCCTGGTCTGGTTGCCCGGAGGATTATCGCACGTCGATTCCTACGATCCGAAGCCCAACAGCGGAAGCGAATACAGCGGCCCCTTTAAAGAGATTTCCACGAAGATTCCGGGAACACGTTTCACTGAGATGTTGCCGATGCAGGCGAAGATCGCAGACAAGTTTTCTGTTTTGCGTTCCATGAATCAGAGCGCGGGAGGGCACCCGGCTGGTTCGATGCAGATGTTTTCCGGAGATCCTGATACGCGCGACAAACCAAAGCCCAAACTTCCGGATTGGATGTCGGTTGCGAATTATCTTCGTTCGCAGCAGGGCGATGGAAGCAATCCCTTGCCACACTACGTCGGGGTCAACCCCGCCCCGGCGAATTACAGCGGACCGGCATACTTGGGGAATACCCACTCCGCATTCAGTATTACCGGTGATCCCAATCGTCCTGACTTTGAAGTTCCGAATATAGGAATTACCGATCCGGCAGAGACTCGACGGCTCAGCGAGCGCCTTGCCTTGCGGAAGAGTCTCGACAAGATGGAGCGTGCTTTTGACAAGGAGGGAGAGCTCAGTGCGCTCGACGAATTTGAAGCACAGGCGATGACCTTGATGACCAATCCGGCGACCCGCGATGCTTTTGATCTGTCAAAAGAAGATCCGGCACTCCGTGATCGTTACGGCAGGAATCGTTGGGGGCAGCAATTGCTGATGGCTCGTCGTCTCGTTGAGTCAGGAGTCGATGTGGTAACCTCAACCTTGAGTGGACCACTTTGCGGACGGGTGAATAATTGGGACGATCATGCCGTGAATCAGCATCAGTTTGAGGCACTTCGTTTTCGGATGCCGAATTACGATCGTGCCGTTTCCGCTCTCATCGAAGATGTCTACAACCGCGGACTTGATAAGCGCGTCCTCGTTGTCGTGACGGGTGAGTTTGGCCGTACCCCGAAGATCAAATACGATCGCAGCACCGGAGCCGGAAATGCGAGTGGCCCAACCGGGACTTTGCAGCCGGGGCGTGATCACTGGCCACGCGCTTTTTCCAATATCTGGGCTGGAGGCGGAATTCAGACGGGTGCGTTGATTGGTGCAACCGATAAGAGGGGAGAGGACGTCGTGGAGCGGCCTTGCGGCCCTCATGATTATCTCGCGACAATCTATCACCATCTCGGGATCGACTACAACAAAGTCACGATCGATGACTTCAACGGTCGCCCAACGCCGATCGTGAATAACGGAAAAGCAATTCCAGAGTTGATTGCATAACAGTTTGCAATCTGTAGCAGAGGTCTCTGACCACCGAGTGTGCGTTGTTGTAAAATGCGCGTCCGATCCGGCCTCAGAGAGACCGGCGACAGGGGTTCCAAGCCCAATCTCGTAAATTTCTTTCCAGAAAATTACTTAAACTTGCGAAAATATTAAAATTTGAGAATAACCTTTGAGGAATTTTAAAATTTAACTTTCACGAAGGGGATTTGCATGGTACCGGTTCAGATGGTTTCTGGACGATTGTTTTTGCATCTCGCCACGATAGGTCTCTGCGGATTTCTGTCGGTCGGTTGTTTGGGAAAAAAGAAAGATACGATGGTTGCTGTTGAAGAGAAGGCGCCGCCTCCGGCTGCATATCCGGATTCTACGACGTATCCTGATACTTCTGGAAGCAGTTCTTCACAGGCTTCTAATGCGCCAGCGCCTTTAGCTCCAGCTCCCGCAGCGCCGTCTCAACTCTCATTCAAGCTTCGACAGGGCGAGCAATTGGTTGAGCACAAAATTGCGCTTGGCGAAACTCTTTCCAGCATCGCACAGAAATACAACACGAGCTATCGACGCATTCAGGAAGCGAATGGGATGTCGAATACCAAAATTATCGCGGGCAAAACAATCCAGGTTCCCACTTCGGCGCCTCCAAATTTGAAAATGAACGGCCCTGCGGCAGCAGCTCCGGCACCTGCCGCCAGTTCTCCGTACAGCCGCACAGGTGGCCAATACGGATCCGTGACTTCGACGGCTCCTTCCGCTCCAGCGCCGTCGTTGACAGGGAATTATCCGGGGACGGTTTCCCCATTGCCCTTGTCTTCCAGCCCAGGAGTATATCCGTCGACGACCACTGCGCCTCCAGTTTCCTCTTCGCCTTACCCTTCAACGACGATAGCGCCAGTTCCTCCAGCGAATCCGGGGGCAACTTCGTATCATGCTCCGACGGCCCCTCAGGACCGGACTGGCGCGGTTTCTTCGCCGACTCCGCCTACTTTTCCAACTCCGAATTTCGGGGGAGGAAATGTGCAGTTTTCTCAGTAGTCTTTCGAGAAGAAAACGAGGTCTCGAGAATGAGTGATTCCATTTCCGTTGGTGTTATCACAGTTTCCGATCGTGCGGCGGCTGGAGAGTACGAGGATCATGGAGGTCCCGCTCTCTGCAAAGCCTGCGACGAGTATGGTTGGAAAGTGGAAGCGGAAGCGGTGATCCCGGATGATCTGAAAAAAATCCAGACAACGATTCGTGCGTTCTCAGCTCAGGGATGTGGATTAGTTTTGACGACCGGGGGAACAGGTGTCGATATTCGCGATGTTACGCCCGAGGCGATTCGAGGAATCATGCGCGTCGAGATTCCCGGTTTCGGAGAATCAATTCGGATTCAATCTCTTGGAATCACGCCGAATGCAATCTTGTCACGCAGCCTGGCCGCGATTGTCGATCGATCTCTTGTTATTGCGTTGCCGGGAAAACCGACTGGAGCAGTGGAATGTCTTGGCTTTGTCAAAGGAGCCATTCCCCACTCGGTTAAGTTAGCCTTGGGAGTGCCAACTTCCTGCTGAGCGTGTATTTACGCTCGCGCCAAAATGGACTATTCCTCCTCGGCTTTCGCTTCCTTGATTGTTGATCGGTAGAGTTTGCCTACCGTCAGCCCTTGCACAGCAATTGAGAAGATAACGATCATGTAGGTTAGCTTGAGGAAAAGGCCGCGACCGGCTTCCTCAGGAAGGGCTAGGGCAAGTGCCACGGAAATGCCTCCGCGCAATCCGCCCCAGGTCAGCATTTTGATCGCACCATCGCTGAAGCGACGGAATGGTTTCAGAATGGTGACGGGAATGGAAACCGCCGTCGCGCGGCAGGCTAGAGCGACAACGATCATGATGAGTCCGAGCAGGAACGTCTGCATCGTGAATTGATTGGAAACGATCAGCAGTTCCAACCCAATCAAAGCAAAGAGCAGCGCATTGAGAATTTCGTCCACCAGCTCCCAGAACAGATCGAGGTGTTGGCGGGTCGTGTTCGACATGGCGAGGAGACGGCCGTGATTTCCGATCATGAGACCGGCGATGACCATGGCGAGAGGACCAGATAAATGCCAATGCGACGCGAGGGCGTAGCCGCCCGTTACGAGCGCGAGGGTGATGAGCACTTCGACCTGATAGTTGTCGATGTTTCGGAGAAGGTAGTAGCCGAGCAATCCGATCGCGGCACCGAATGCGATGCCTCCGAGGACCTCGACAACGAAGAGCTCCGCAATGTGGCCAGCCGAGACTTCGTGTTGGCCGGTCGCGATCGAGAGAAGTGCGAGAAAGACGACAACCCCGACACCGTCATTGAAGAGTGATTCGCCGGTGATTTTCGTTTTGAGGCTCTTTCCGACTCCCGCCTTCTTGAGAATTCCGAGAACGGCAACGGGATCGGTCGGGGAGATCAGTGCACCGAAGAGCAGGCAGTAGATGAATTTCGTTTCAAAGCCGAATAGCGGCAGGAGAAAATAGGCTGCTGTTCCAATCAGAGCGGTAGAGAGAACGACTCCGACTGTCGCCATGAGCGCTATGACCCACTTTTGCTTGGCGAGATCGGAAAGGTCGACGTGAAGAGCTCCCGCGAAGAGCAGGTAGCTCAGCATGACTTCGAGGAGTACGTTAGAAAAATCGATCTGACTGACGATATTCTCCGCCATTTGCTCGATGGCGGGAACGAATAATCCGAGGACAATGAGGGTGAACGACACAACGAGGCTCATCAGCATGATGCCAATCGTTGTCGGGAGTTTGAGGTAGCGAATATTGAGGTAGCCGAGCAGTGCGGCAATCACAAGAAGGATGGCGAGGAGTTCGAAGAGGGACATAGCGGAGGGAACTGGCGGAGGGATGCGGCGCGCCGTGGAAGATTAGAGGATGGAATTTTTCAGGTTGGTTCTGAGACGGGAGAACTATGGTCAGCTTGTTTTAGGAAATACCAGATAAGAAGGGCAACGAGGAGCAGGGCAATGGCCCAGATTTTCCAGAGAGGATCGGTTACGGTCTGGTGTTCGATAATTTCTTTGGGCAATCCGGAAAGGTCGGAGCGAGATGCTGCTTCGGAAAAGTCTGCTTCTCGCGTGTCAGCGAAATTGGCTGAAGCGAGTAGCAGCGGCTTGTTGCCCTGACGGACGGTGAAGAATCCGGGCTGGGAAGGGGCCTGAACCAGAGCCGCCCGACTGAGAGGGAAGGTAGACTCTCCGGAGTCGTCAGTCAGCACGAGTGGCGCAGCGTTTTCGCCGGTATCGAAAGCGAGATCGATGGGTTGGCCAAGTTCGGCGTTTTCGCTTCGTGCTGCGATCTTGTTGGTGCGTATGGAATCCACGAAGCGGTGAATCAAAACTACAAAGGAGGGAAGCCGCGCAGCGTTCGACTGGATGACATCGAAGTTGAAAATGAGTTGCTGAATTTCTCCTGACTGGCGCAGGAGAATAAGAGGGCGATCGCCTTGCCAGAGCAGCGGCACGTCTCTCTCGCCAATAGGGATAGAGGCGGTCGATTTTGCGATGAGTCCCTGCCAGTTCAGGCTTTCGATGAGAGCGTGGTTCGCTGCGACGATGGGGCCTTTGAAGAATGTTCGGGGCACATTCTGCTGATTGATGAACACGATCGAAACGGGCGGTGCAGGCCTCGGGTCGAGCGGGTTGTAGGTTGAGAATACGAGATCAGGCCGGGCGTTTTCATCGTCCGGATTTTCCTCGGTGCTGAAGAGAGGAGCATTCTCGAGGCTACCGATGATGGCTATAATGAGTTCGTTTGCGTTCGGGGCGACATTGTGGGCGAGGGTGATTCGCTTTGGTTCGGGGTGAACAATATAAAGACGGTCGTCACGGGTGAATCGGTCCGCTTCGAGGACGAGCTGGACACGCTGCGCTGTGGCGGGGAAAACACCGGAAAGAGTTCGCGTCGCACCGGGCTCCAAAGTGACGGAGCGAACCGAGGTTCGCTCCTGCCGTGCAGCGAGAAACCACTCCCGTGTCTGTGGGGTGTCGGAGTAATTCCTGACCGTGACCTGCCAGGTGGTGTCATCGCCCTCCTCAGGTGATCGCACGGAGAGACCGGCAAATCCGACGTTCTCGATAGGCTCTCCCAGGCTTAGGAGGGTGGCTCCGTAGGGCAGGGATTCGTCGAGATGATCCGTGACGTAGATGAGCGCGCCTGTCGTTCCGGCGAGACTGCGCCCGACGCGAAGAGCGCCTTCGGGAGAGTGCGCGCTATTGGAGGGCTTCCATCCGTCCAGTGAGTCTATCAATTCCGAAAACGATTCTCCCCTGTAGAGCTTTTTGCCCTGTAAATGTGATTCGAGAACGGTGTATGCGGCGCCCCCCGTGCGCCGTGTCAGTTTCGGGATTTCTTCGCGAATGGCATTGAGCGATTCTTCGCGAAACGCATCCATCGAAGCGGAGCAATCTAACACAATCACAATTCGCTGAACGCTGGAAGCTGAATTCCATCGCGGAGCGACGAGCAGCCAGGTGAGGACGAGAACAGACAGAAGCTGTAGCCAGAGCGGCAAAGAATTACGAAGCTTGTCGATTTTCCTCCCTCGGAGGCTTCGGCGGTCAATTGCGTCGAGGAGAAAAAGCGTGCTCGCGGGAAGGGTTTGCGACTGGCGTTGGAGAAAGTGAATCAGGAGAATCACAGGGATTCCGAGAAGGGCCCAAAAGCCAGCCGGGTTGGAGAAAAAGAAAGGCATTAAAGGCAGACTAGCTCAGGCGAGTTGGATCGCGTTTGCGGGTATGGCTTCGCGCTTTACCGCATCCTCAAAGGTCATGTCCGCCGAAATGCGGGCGAGGGGAATGCGTGCGCGGATCGCGCCGGCTTTCCAACTGTCGAAGTGGCGCCGGTAGGTTTCGAGATAGCGCCGCAGCAGAGAGGGATCGACGCGGCGGTCGTGCCGGGTGGAAGTTTCCGTGTCGACAAAATCATAGTTTCCATCCCAGCCAGGATCGGCCTCGGTCCGGGAATAGGGGCAGAGGACAACGGCGAGGCCGTTGCGATGTTGCAAAGCACGAATTGTTATTTCCGGCGGAGCGGGGAAAAGCAGATCACTGATGAGCACTCTCATGGAGCGGGCACGGAAGGGGATTCCCCCCAGTTTTGGCTCAGCCGAGGCATCTGTTTCGGGGATTTGCTCGGCAATTTCTCTCCAATGGCCCGAAACGAGAGAGTGAGTTTCTATCAGTTTGGCGTGGTCACCTTTTACGAGATACAAGTGCGATGCCGCTCCCGATTTCTCTGCGGCGGCTTGGCAAAAGGTAAACAACTCCAACGCACGCGTCGCTTTTTCGGGGACGGCGAACATCGAGCCCGAAACATCAAAAACGACCTCGACGACGGGGCGGACTTCCTCGCGATAAAGCTTGAGCGAGTAGTCGCCGGTTCGGGCGTAGGCCTGCCAGTTGATGTGTCGGGGATCATCACCGGGGAGGTAGTTGCGGTGGTCCTGGAAATCGAGTGAGCTTCCGACACCGAGTCCGGCGTAGTCACCGGGATTTCCCCGCCAGTTGCGATCACGCAGTGGCAATGTGAAAAGGTCCGAGTAGCTCCGCGCCCGAGTCGCGATGGCGCCGCTGTCGACCGTTGGAGGCAGGATAGGCATGGGTTATTTCGGAGATTTCAATGTGGAGAAAAAGGCCCGCACGCTGCGAAATTGTCTCAGCAGTGGGAAGCCGATACAGAGGGGGAAAATGAGGGCGGCAATTGCGAAGTGAATTGGCTCATCGACGTCGTTTCCCGCGGCAATGAAAACGGAGGGAATAGGTATAGCGAGGTAGGGTATTCCGTCCCATTGACGAAGCGTACTCGCTATTGCCATTACCATGAGCGTGATTCCGAAAAGCGCAGCCTGAATAAAAAGGTAGATTCCGAAGGTGTGGTTCATCGAGCTGTGCTTCGCGAAGAAGAGATGCATGATAAGCAGCGGAAAAATGATGAGATTGCTGAGAGAAACGAAGAGAGTGACATCTCCAAGTTCATCGAAAGCAATGCTGCCGGAGAAATTTTCCAGCAGCACTACGGTGCCCCACCACAAGCCGGAGCAAACGATAAAGAAGAAGATCCCGCTGATCCAACCAGGGCAGAGAATGAGACCCAACCAGCGATGAATCAGGGATTTGCGGAAGGGAACACAGACTCTCTCGAAAACAGGGAGCGGCTCTGTCAGAGCATCGATGCAGGCGAGTCCCAGAATGACCCCGCTGAAGACGATGACGGCTTCCCCTCCGTCGAAGAAGTAGAAGCCCTGAAACAGTATCGCAAATCCCAGTGCAATGAGTCGCTTGCGCATTGCCTGGTTTTCCGAGAGCGGAGCGATACGACTGGCGCCGAAGTAGAGGAAAAAGAGAATGCCGTAGACTGTTGCTACAGCGAGCATCACACCCATCATGGGTTCGGGAGTTCTCCCGTATCGACCAAAGACCGAGTAAGTAACGAGGTTAAACCCGGCGCTCGCGAGGACGATGAGCACGAAAAGAAGAATGCCTCTCAGAATGATACTCTTGAAAACCGAGCAGCCAATCGTAATCGCCGTGAGTAATCCCGAGGCCAGCCCGATTGATCCGATGGCTGCGAAATCAGTGACGAGATTTACGTTTCCGATGAAATATCGAATCACGAGATAGGGCAGGACGCCCACAAGAAAGAGCAGGCCCTGGGCATTGAGAGCGGTCCATTTCCCCAGGGTGATGCGCCAGCCGTTGAGCCGCGTCAGCTGGATCAGGTCCATTGTATTGAGCTGATACTCACCGCTCAGCGCATTGAATCCGCGTAGCGGCTGGATGATGAGTAGCGTCGCCGCAATAAAGAACCAGAAGAATTCGTTCGAGTCATTCGATCCCGGATTCGCAAGACCTGCGAGCAGGCAGAGAATCATGAAGGTCTGCAGCAGAATGAATGCAATAACGAAAAGATTCGTTCGCAGGCCCTGACGAAGTTCCTTTACGAGAACCGGACTCAAGCGCGACGGAAAGTCCGAGAGCTTTGCTTCAAGCGGAATCGGAGCAGGCGCTGCAGGTGCGGATGCGGGGGGGGCTGTAGGGTCTGGGGTCAACGAAGTTTTAAGTGTGAAGAGTGGTAGAACATAC
>JAKMGR010000475.1 GCA_022424805.1 Verrucomicrobiales bacterium | reverse complement strand
CCGATGCTCATAGGTCGGCGCAACAAGGGGGTTCTCATTTTTTAAAAGGGAAGCCGGGAAGTCCAGATTTATTGCCGTTTTTGGCATAATTTCCTGCGCGGGTTTGCCTTGCGGGGGGCATCGATCTCGCTTTTCTTGCGCGTTATGCGGCTATTGCATGACATCGACCTCGGCTATTGCACGAATATCCATCGAGGAGAAACCTGGGAGGAAACTTTTTCCGGCCTGCGCGACTACACGGATCAGGTGCGCGAGCGTATCAGTGGGGAAAATCGATACGGTATCGGCCTCCGTCTCGGTGCGAAGGCAGCGGAGCAACTGTCATCGAATCAAGCGGCGAAGGATCATTTCCGACGGTGGATGGATGAACGGAATGCCTACGTTTTTACGATCAACGGTTTTCCATACGGCACCTTTCACGGGAGTCGGGTAAAGGAGCAGGTCTACGTGCCCGATTGGTCCACCCCGGAGCGACTGGAATATACGAATAAACTTTTTGATCTGCTTGTCGAATTGGCGCCGGAAGAAAAGTCTTTGAGCGTGAGCACTTTGCCCGGGTCATTCAAAGAGTTCATCACCCCGGAAAACGAGGCGGGAGTGATTAGGGCCATGGTAGAAAATTTGCGGGCCTGTTCGCAGCATATGGAGTCGCTTAGAGAAAAGACGGGAAAGGACCTCCATCTCGGTCTCGAGCCTGAGCCGCTGGGGCTTTTTGAAACAACGCCCGAGACGGTGCGTTTCTTCGAAGCTCTTCACGACGGCGCCACGGAAAATGAGAGTGCTCACATTTCGCGGAATCTGGGGGTCAACTACGATACCTGCCATCTTGCGATCGAATACGAATCGCCGGAGGAAGCTGTCAGTCGGCTTCGCAATGCCGGGATACGGATCAGTAAGATTCACTTGAGTTCGGCACTGTGCCTGAAGCCAAGTGCTGAGGCAGTGGCGAGGCTCGGGTCTTTTCAAGACGAGGTGTATCTGCACCAGGTTGTGGTGAAGAAAGGGGAGGATGTGACGGAGCGATTCCGCGATTTACCGGATGCGATTGAGTGGTTCGAAAGGAATCGAAACGATGCCGGTGATGAGTGGCGCGTGCATTTCCATGTTCCGATTCATTCGCAACCGGAAGCCCTTTTCGCAGATACGCGCGATCACATTTCCGGAATTCTCAAGCTGCTTGGAGACGAGCCGGGTTGGTGTAAGCATTTCGAGATGGAGACCTACACCTGGGAAGTGTTGCCAGAAGAAATCCGATCCCGTGACGTGGTCGATCAAATCGTAGCCGAATACGACTGGTGTCTTGGCGAGTTCCGGGCTAATAGCTTGGCTTGAGCTATCGATCCAGTCGATCTTGCTCGCTTTCCGCATCGCTCTCCCGCTGGGGGAAAGCAAAGTCTACTGCGGGAGTGGCATCAACTGAGAAAGCGCTACCGGTAGCATTGCCTGCGGCTCCCTCACCGAAGGCAGGGGGTTCCATTGCAGGAACTACTGCCGTGTCCTCTCCCATGGCGACTTGATGAGCCGAGTCAAATTCGACTTGCTCGTTGTAGTTGCGATCTTCGGCCAATTCGGATCCAATCGTGCGGAGAAGTTCTTTCAGCTGAACTGGCTTTGCGAAAATTACGACGTTGATGTCTCCTGCGTTTGCCAAGCCTTGCACTTCGCGAGCAATCGCAGTGAGGAGAATGACAGGGATATAGCGAAACAAAAGAGCCGCGTGAAGACCCGCGAGTACGCGCCCGCCATCTCCCTCTCTCTCTGACATCATCACATCAAGCAAAATCAAGTCGGGCAGGTGATGCGTGCCGTATTGATAGCAAGGAGGAGATTGTTCTCGACGACAGGCTTATACCCAAACTTTGCCAGCGTTCTTGACAGCAAAGTAGTGAGGACCGCATCGTCATTGATGATCTGAATTGTAGTTTTCATCCAGTTGACCCTACATAACTGGATGAAAATTCTAATAATTACAAAAAAGATTATTTTATTCTTGTTTGTTGATTACAAAAAAATCCCGCTCGCCCAAGCGGGCGAACGGGATTGAAAGGCCTTTTTCTGATGAAGGTTTGCCGCGTTACTTCGCAACTTTCATGACGCCGTTCATGATTGCCCAGTGGCCTGGATAGGTGCAGAGGTAAGGGTAATCGCCTGGCTCATCTGGTGCAGTGAATTCGAGCACGTCCTCTTCACCAGGTTGGAGTAGCTTGCTATGAAACAGAATGTCCTCTGACTCTGGAATCGCCTGTTTCTCAGTGAGAAAGGTGGGATCGGAAAGGCCAGCGTTGGAGGCCATACC
>JAKMGR010000449.1 GCA_022424805.1 Verrucomicrobiales bacterium | reverse complement strand
GAACCCATTCGCTTCGTGATATCTTCGTCAGAAATCAATTTCGGCTCAGCTACGAGTTGATGATTCTCGACTTCTGCAACGAATGTTGTCTTCCTGCGCGCATCGCCGAGAACGAGCCAGGAGTCGGAGTCGACACCCCAACCCTCCAGTGACGACTTCCCCACGACCGGAATTCCGAGAACGAGACTGATTCCGTTCGCGACCGAAATTCCAACCCTGACACCGCCATAAGAACCAGGCCCAATCCCAACAACGATACCCGAGAGTTGGTCACGATATTGAATCATCATTTCCTCGATTGGATCAAAGATCACGGCGTTGTGCGCCCGCTGCGAAACAAAATTCGAATGCCACACGATGTCTTCAGACGCCCTGTCATATAGAGCCAGCGATGCATTCGTCGTGGATGTCTCGATTCCTAAAATCATCGGCGGGAAACTTGATGGGCTCCACTTTCCAGAATCTGAATCTTATACCAGACCGTTTCCGGCGGAAGCAACTCGGGAAACTTGTCCGCCCATTCAACAATGACAACTCCTTCCTCATCTAGATACCCATCCCAACCTATCGAAGGCAGTTCTTCCCTTTCGTCGATTCGGTAGAAATCGAAATGAAAGATCGGGAAACGCCCAGAACGATATTCGTTAATGAGAGAAAAGGTCGGACTTGTCACCGGTTCGCTCGCTCCGATACCGGAAACAAGCCCCTTGGAAAAATGTGTTTTCCCGGCCCCCAGCTGACCGCACAAGGCGAGCACAGAGCCTGGTTCCAGGCTCTCACCAAGCCGTTGCCCAGCTTCGATCATTTCCTCTTCGGAATTTGCCTCGACGATTACCTTACTCATGCCTCTTGAAAATGCTCCCATCCCGAATCGATCGGCGTTTCGGTCTCTTTTGTGATCTCGCCAATATGGGTCAGCGGTGTTTCGGGATATTTTTGAATCCACACGCTCTGAATTTTCGACCATTCGTCCTGCGACATGGTGAGAAGCAATTCGTAGTCCTCTCCATCACAAACGGCCTGCCCGGGGGATACGCCATCGTGAAGGGGCAATATTTCCGGATGAATCCGAAAACCAACTCCAGATGCCTCGATAAGTCTCGGGAGATCCGAACCGAGTCCGTCGCTAAGATCCATCATCGCAGAAAGTGATGCATTCTCGACGAGAAATCTTGCCTCGTGAATTCGTGGAACAAAATCGAGATGCCGTCCGCTCTCGAAGGAGCCCCCGAGCATCCCAGTCACCGCGATGACATCTCCCAGATCAGCACCGCTCCGACGAATGCAGTTTTGCGGCTCAACAGTCCCTACCAATGCCACAGAAATAATTCCTCCCCCCTTTGGCAGGCTTGAGGTCTCTCCTCCGACAATCCCGCAGCCGAAAGTTTCCGCTGCCGCCCGCATTCCAGCATACCAGCCCTCAACTTCCGCTACCTCACGCTCGGCGCCTACCGCGATCGTCACGAGAGCGTGACGGGGTAAACCACCCATAGCAGCGATATCGCTCAGGGCTCGATTCATTGCCTTGCGACCGACTTGTTCTGGATTCGTACCAGCTGAAAAATGGATTCCCTCGACGATGCAATCGGTCTTCAAGAGAAACCACTCGCCCTCTGAATTTTCAACAACGGCGCAGTCGTCGCCCGGACCGACGAGAACGCCGGACTGATTCGTGAGTTCAGAGGTAAGACGGCGAACGAGTTCTTCCTCGCCGATTTCTCCTACTCGCCCCGCTCGCTTCTGCGTCGAATCGCCCATCCTTTACTGAACGGCTTCCGGATACTGCATCAAGAGAATATTCGCCCCGTTGAAAAAGGCGTGCATCCCGATAGGAACCCAGAGTGAGCCCGACCACTCATAGGCAAGGCAGAGCAAAATCGAAAAGGCCCAGAGAGGAACGAGAGCCGGTAAGTTTACATGAGCAACGGCGAAAAGTGCTCCGATAATAACGGCTGCAAAGACGGGGTTTGTCGCCGCTTTCAATGACTTATACATGTAACCACGAAATAGCAATTCCTCTGCAATTGGTGCGGCAATGCAGGCGGCAATTACGGACAGGACAAAATACAAACCCGACTGTTTTTCTTTCATTTGATTCACCAACTCCTGCGCGGAAAGCCCTTCAAAAATGGTTTTTAGAAAATCTTCCGAAAAATTTCCGATCGCCCAGGCACAGATCAGAACAGAAGAAACCCCACCGATGATGGAGCACATCACAACACTTGGAAGAGAGCGACTTCGCAGGCCAAAGAGGTCTGCAACGTTTCGGTTTCGAACCCACGCAACAATCCCGTAGGTCATCACAGCAACGAACAGAAAATAGAAGATATTGAAAAGCAAAAACCCAACGCCCGGCTCGGCACTCCTTTTTCCGCTCTCCAGCTGCGACTTGGACGCGAAAAGGTCGAGCATTGGTGCGATGAGAAACATCATCGCCGGGAAAAACATCAGCACGAGATCGAATCCATCAAAGTCATTCGTCGGAATTTCCTCCCGAGGCGAATAATGTCGATAAATACGAAATGCCGCGATGCCCAGAAAAAGGGCAATCAGCGCAATGATCTCGAAGTCGACGAGAACCTGCTTCGCGGCTAACTCGTCCATGGGTGTTCGCTATACTTTGACGGAAGGAAGATTCCAGATCTCTTCCGCATATTCGCGAATGGTCCGGTCACTGGAGAACTTCCCGACGCGTGCGGTATTGAGAATTGCCTTCTTCGCCCAACCGGCTTCATCCTTGAATGCCTCATCAACTTCTGCCTGCGCCTCGACGTAAGCCCGGTAGTCGGCAAGTGCAAGATAAGGATCTCCCCCATCGAGAAGGTTGTTCCGGATTCCGTCGAATGTCCCGCGCGGAGCAAAGGAATCGGAGCTGATCCAATCAATAATTTCACGGAGTTCCTCGTCTTTCCAATAGTAATCGATCGAGCAATAGCCACTGGCCCAGAGGACTTCGACCTCCTCAACCGTCAGTCCAAAAATGAAGATGTTGTCGTCGCCGACTTCTTCACCAATTTCGACGTTGGCACCATCAAGAGTTCCGATCGTAAGTGCTCCGTTTAGAGCGAGCTTCATGTTGCCCGTTCCCGACGCCTCCTTTCCTGCCGTCGAAATTTGCTCGGAAAGATCAGCGGCTGGTATGATGACCTCGGCAGCGCTTACTCGAT
>JAKMGR010000443.1 GCA_022424805.1 Verrucomicrobiales bacterium | reverse complement strand
GTTCCTGGATCAGTTCAGATGATGCATCACAGGCCCATTCGTCGACAAGAGCCTTGATTCGTTCATCAATCCCCCTGTCTCCAGTCGTTCCAAATTGGGTAGGCAGGCCGAAAATTCCTCCTCCAGTGAAGTCGCGCGGATCTTTACGCAGGTTTCGTCTTTTACTCATGTTAGCTGAAGCTACCGGACGAAAAGACGCTGCTCAATCCCGAAACTCGAATTTGCTGAGGAAAAAGCCGGATTTTTTCCTTTCCTGCTCTGCCTATCGAGTGCTTTAGTTTCCGCCCCATGGCCAACCCATTAGACGACATCCGCATCGACTCGATCCAGCAACTGATCGCTCCTACAATTCTCAAGGAGCAGATCCCTGTTTCTGAGGAGGCCCACAACACGGTAACTAAGGTTCGCGAGGAAGCAGAAGCAATCCTACGGGGTTCCGACAACCGTGTTCTTGCCATTGTTGGCCCCTGCTCGATTCACGATACCGAAGCCGCACTCGAGTACGCGGACCGCCTCGCCGCACTCAACGAGAAAGTCAAAGACGACCTTCTTCTCGTCATGCGTGTCTATTTTGAAAAGCCGCGGACAACAATCGGCTGGAAAGGTCTCATCAACGATCCTGATCTCGACCAGTCCTACAACATCAATCGTGGTCTCACTACCGCTCGTCAACTCCTCGTCGAAATTAACGAAAAGGGCATCGGTGCCGGAACTGAATTTCTTGATACAATCAGCCCGCAATTCTACGCTGACCTCATCTGCTGGGGAGCTATCGGAGCCCGCACCACCGAGTGTCAGCTCCACCGCGAACTTGCCTCTGGCCTTTCCATGCCCGTTGGTTTTAAAAACGGAACCGAAGGCAATTGCCAGATCGCCATCGACGCGATCCAGTCAGCGAGCAAGCCTCACCGCTTCCTTTCCGTCACCAAGGCTGGAGACAGTGCCATCGTTGCCACAAAAGGTAACGAAACCTGCCACGTTATTCTTCGTGGTGGCAAAAGCGGACCTAATTTCGACGGTGAGAGCGTTGCGAGAGTCCGCAAGTCGTTGGAAGATGATGGACTCGATCCGTCTATCATGATCGACTGCAGCCACGCCAACAGCGGCAAGGACTACAAAAATCAGCCTGCCGTCTGTGCAAAAATCGGGGAGCAAATTGCCACTGGCGACATGTCGATACGATCTATCATGATTGAAAGCCACCTCAAAGAAGGTTCGCAGAAGATCAACTCCGATCCATCCGAGCTCGACTACGGCGTCAGCGTTACCGACTCCTGTGTGGGCTGGGAAACCACCGAGGAGATGATCCGGCAGTTGGCTACCGACGTTCGCAAGCGACGCGCTACTTTTCTCGCGTAAAAATGCAGACCTGACAAGGTTACATCACTGACCTGACAGGGTCAGATGGTGGATTTGATAGGGTTAGGTCTTTCCTCAAAAGGTGGGAATTCATTCCGGTCAGCATGCTCTAGCTCGGGGGCCTTCATCAGTGCACTGCCTGTGTTCTTGACCGGGGACGATTCTCTACCGAAGTTCTATGCGTGATTGAATCCCTTGAACTGCCCTTTACGAAGTCACGCATCGCGATGCTCGTCTCTTTCGCGTT
Organism: Verrucomicrobiales bacterium; assembly: GCA_022424805.1. Classification (GTDB taxonomy): domain Bacteria; phylum Verrucomicrobiota; class Verrucomicrobiia; order Verrucomicrobiales; family DEV007; genus Arctic95D-9. Next base: position 4,876 of record JAKMGR010000443.1, on the reverse strand, counting down.
GGCGACGATTCTGCTGATCCCTGCTCACCAGTTCATCGCGGGCGGAATCTTTGCAATCGTCTGTGTAATTCTGATCGCACAGGATCCTGAACCAAAGCTGCGGCGGCGCATAGGAATTCTGCTCGGATGTGTCATCTTGTTGGGAATCACAGACATCAATCCCTCGCTTTCGAACGAGAACTTTCTTAAGGTCGGAATTCCTTTCACACTCGTGATTGTCCTCCCCGGAGTCATCCAGTATTGTGGAGATCGCGGCATCATTCGCTATTGCTTCTGGCCGAAAATCTGGCGCAAGCAGGACATCATCTACACGATTCTGTCAATCCCTCTCGCCTGGGTCGTATTGAAATCCTACGAGTGGGGCAACCGGACTTTTTTCGAAGATGAGCTCTTTCGTCACTGGATGCTCCCAGCCGAACCGGACGCGATGGATATCCGCCGACTGTTCATCGGGATCAACCTCGTGGGAATCTGGGACGAACTATTCTTTGTGAATGTCTGCTTCGCTCTGTTCCGCAGTCTATTCCAATTTCGTGTCGCCAATACGATGCAGGCAGTCATTTACACGGCGGTCCTCTTTGATATGGCCTTCACCGGCTGCGGAGTCTTTATCGTCTTTGCCTTTGCCTGGACGCAGGGAGCGATGTTCGAAAAATCAGAAAGCCTACTTTGGGTTCTCATTGTGCACCTCATAGTCGACTACTTTCTCGTGGCGATGATCGTGCAGACTTACTACCCGGGATATGGGCTGGATTTCCTGTGGCGGAAGGGTTTCTGAATACAGAATTGGTTGCTTAGCCACGCCTCCAAAAGCTGGATTTGAACTCCTTCGATTACTTAACTTTTCTTAACTAAATAACTGGAGGCGCGTGAAATTTCCGGTATGCTGTTGCTATGAGTTCGATGCCTTCCACCTCGCGCCGTAACTTTCTCGCTGCAGCTTCCCCTCTCCTGCTGGGCCCCTGCCCTCCCTACGCTCAAGCGGGAAAACTTTATGGAAGTAAAACAGCGCCATCAGAGACTGCCGTGAAGCAACTCTTGCCAATGGGAACAATTTTCAAGGGCGAGTCTCGTTTCCATGCAATTGTCAAAAAGGCAAAAGAGGAGGGTTGGTCCAAACTACCGATGGGCAAGCGGATCATCGCTTGTGCCAAGGAACTTCATGGCCTGCCCTACAAAAACTGGACCCTGGAGATTCATGATCACATAGAGTCTCCTTCCGTGAATCTGAATGGACTCGACTGCTGGACGTTTTTTGAGCAAGCGATGGGGATCGCCAGAATGTTTGCGTTCGAGAAATCGCAATACACTCCGCAGGATCTTCTCAAGCAAATCGAGTTCACCCGCTACCGCGGTGGCCATTGCTCGGGTAACTATCTGGAGCGTATTCACTACCTAGCGGAGTGGTTTTTCGAAAATGACGCGAGAGGCACCATCGACCATCTGACGCCTGCCTTACCTGCTGCCGAAAGAATTCACGGTCGTAAGATTTCTGAGATGACGACACTTTGGAAAAGCTATCGATATCTGCGCATGAATCCGGAACTACGCAGACCAATGGACGAAACGGAGAAGCGAGTCGCAGCTATGCCGGTCTATCACGTTCCCAAGCATAAGGTAGCTGCAATCGAGCCCAAGTTACAGGACGGCGATGTCATCGGGATCGCGACAAAGTATCATGGGGGCTATTGCTCCCACGTCGGATTGATTTCTCGATCCGATGACGGCGTTGCCCGCTTCATGCACGCATCGCGAGACCACAAAAAAGTGGTTATCGATAAATCTATCTCCGGCTATCTCAACAAATACAGCAAACACGCTGGAGCAATTATTGGCCGCCCGCTGGAGGTAAGTGAAACCGTGACAGATCCAACCCAGTATCAGGCCAATCTCAAAAAAATGATCGGCTGATTGGAACTCGAATACCAAGGTATGATCACTTTCATCGACCCCAAGCTAGGAAAATCTCTGATTGAGGCTGCGAGCTGGCTTCTCATTGCCCTCGGTTTGCTGAAAGTGATGATCTACATCGTCGGGGAACTCCTCCCCGGTGCTTATTCGAAAATCAAATCAGAGAAGGCACGAAAGTTCATGACCGGAAACGGCAATCGCCTTGTCTTCGGTCTTTTAGGTGCCTTCACAGTCCTCCTCGGCGTTGCCTTTCTCTCCCTCGGTCGCTTCCTCTTCGGAATTCTCGAGAGGAGCGGCAACTTCTAAGGTCTCTTCCTTTTCCGCCCCATCGTCTTCTGCGGACTCGCCTTCCGTTTCGCCCGCGGCTTCATCGTCGGATGACGCATCATCGTCTTCCTTTTCCGCCGGTTCCCCCACCTCGCCGCTGGCTTCGCGCTCTTCTGCGGCGAGAAGTTCAGCAACTTCCATCTGGACCGTTTCGATCTCGTCGAGTTTCAATCCAGGATCCCCAACGATGAAGACCTCACCAGATTCCTCGTGTTCATAGAAGAGCAGCTTTCGCGATTCCGCTTCCTGAACATCGGTGGGAATTAGTTTCTTCTTCCGCTCCAGCATCAAGGCTAGTATGTAACGGGCGTTTTCGGTTTTGGGATCGTCTCCCTCCGTGAATCGTCGGAGCATTCCCTCCACAGAGTTCTCGTCGATTTTCTTTTCATCCGTCTCCACAACAGGCGCTTTGTAAGTCGATTTCCAGAAAGAAAAAGGAGGGGGATCAATCTCGCTTTGCACCTTTTCCCAGGATTCGATCGCATAATCCCGGCGGATAAACCCGTCAGATTCAGGATCATCGAAAATGCAGGTGTAAAATTCCTGCCCATCGGCGAATGCTTCGCCTTTGAGTTCGCATTGCGCCTGAGTTGCGCGAATTTTCCAATCGAGAATAATGGCCATGAAAGGGGTAAAAAAGTGTGCCGGGTCACGCGTTACCCGACGCAGGTAGATCAGGAATGGATGGGATTCAAGTTCCGATCTTAAACGGTTCCTCTTAGATGCTGCTTTTTCGCCTCCGAAAGAGTGCTACGAGTATGTTTCGTAGCTTCGGTATCTCCCGATTCTGTCCGCGGAACCAGAGAAGAACGAGACCGATTGCGGCGATCACAAAATTGGTCGACCAAGCGGCCCAGAAGGGACTGATTCGATCAATATGTCCGAGCGCGATTACAGTTCCCCTCATCAGATACATGAAAGCGAAGATCACAATCGCCCCAGTCACTCCCCCCATCACGCCACGGCGGGAATAGACAATCCCAAGCGGCGCTGCGATGAGGATCATGACGAGGCAGGTCAGCGGCTCAGCAAAGATATACCAGCGATTCGTTCGAAACGGCGCAAGACTGACTCGATCGAGATCGGCATTTGCTTTCAAATACATGGTGAGTCCAGACATTCCAAGGTGCTCCGACTCTTGTGAGGAACTCAACACCTTCCACGGGGTCTCGCTCCAGCCATCGATATCGAGCCGCTGTTGCTGCGAAATACGCGGAATGTGATTTTCATCGTAGTCGTAGACGGTAGCATTCATCAATCGCCAGACGGGAGGGTCTTCATTCCCCATCCAGCGAGCGCGGTTGGCTTTCCAGATTTTTCCCGGATACCCTTCCTCATCGAGTTGCCAGATCACGAGGTCTGCCATGTCGTCACTGAGGACGAGGGGAACTTTCCCCACGAACCAGGTTCTTCGGTCAGCCTCGTTTGGATGCATCCAGCCACGTCTCGCCCAAACATCCTGCCGCAGACGCTGACCATGTCTTTTTGCCCAGGCTTCTCGCTTCGCCGTCTCGATAATAGCCTCGGTATATCCAACTGCGGACGGGGCCCACTCGTATTTGAAAGCGAGGCAGATAAGAGAGGCATAAAGCCCAGTGACAAAAAGTGGCATCAGGATACGGACCACGCTTCGCCCTGCTCCGATCATACTGATTAACTCATTAGACTTCGACATCTTGCTCAGTGCAAAAAGCCCAGATAACAAAACCACAATCGGAACCACGAACACAATCAGGTAGGGGAGCTGAACAACGTAGAACCAGAGGACCCGGCTCAATTCCATTGCTACGAAGAGGTTCCCGTTATCTGTAATGTCTGCGATAATGAAAACCGCAACCATGGAAAGCAGACAAAACACAAAAGGAGAGAGGAAACTGTGAACCGTGTACCGATCCATGAGGTCGAGGCGAAAGTAGACAACGGCGACTGCAGGAATGCTGAGGATCAGGACCGAAACAAGAAACAAACCCCCGAAATAAGCCGGAACAGAGGGCGTTTCACCAGCGAGGGCTTTTCCTGAAAGCGCCTCCTTTGTCGCAAGAACATCGGCGGGCAACCAAGCCGCGAGCGCAGCAAACGCAGCTACCCAAAGCGAGAACAGAATTAGGGTTTTTCGTGTCCCCGGTCCGGTTCCTTCTCGCAACCACAGGGTGATGATAAACGAAATCAGCGCGAGAAAGACTCCGATCCCCTGCCAGAAAACCGGGGCAATGGACGGAAGAGCGTTCAGGTTTCCCGGTGTTCCCTCCTCCCTGAGAGCCAATCCACTGTCGCTGTAGTCCTGGAGCGTCGCAAAAAACAGGACACCGAGGCCAAAAACCAATGATCCCGTAAGCAGCTTGAAGGTAAGCCCTTTCTTATCCCCAAAACTGAAGACCGCCTCCAGCTTGGACCCGACAAATCGAGCGATTCGCGTGATTGCCTTTGCTAGAGGGTTACTTGTCAGGAGATGGATCATGAACGATACTGTGGTCTCGTAGCGTATTCGTCAGGTGACGCGTGCTATGCTGACCAAAGGTCGAATCAGAAAGGTAAAATTTCACAAATCCGAACCATCGAAGAATCGCGTCAGGATATGGAACGGTCAAGAGAGAGCTTCGTTAGAGATGACGAGGCGTTTTCCCAGAATGCGCAGCAC
>JAKMGR010000429.1 GCA_022424805.1 Verrucomicrobiales bacterium | reverse complement strand
CTCTGGTGTTTGTGTTCCAACTTATCGCGATCGTCAGTCACTATGTAGATGATCCCGGTGCCCGGCCCCCCGAGACCCTGGATCCCTGGTTGGAAATGCACGCGTCGATGTCGTTGCTCGCGTATGGGGCTTACGGCCTCGCCTGCATCGCGGGAATCATGTATCTCGTGCAGAATCGCCAACTGAAGAGCCACGAGCCGGGACGCCTTTTCTACTCTCTGCCGCCCATCAAGTATCTCTCCGATGCAATCATCCGCCTCCTTGTGATCGGAACCATTTTGATTACGATCGGAATCATTGCGGCGTTTTTCATGAGGGTTGTTCCTCAAATGGTCCATCTCGCTGCTTCGGGGGCAGTCTGGTTGCTTTACCTGATTATTCTTGTTGTTCAGACAGTGCGGCGTTTTTCTCCGATGCGGCTGTCGCTTTTTGCGATTGGTGCATTCGCGTTTGCGCTTGTCACCTTGTCGCTCCTCTAACGAAACTACCCTTCTTGTTGTGTCGATTTTTTGTCTAGGCGTAAACCACAAAACGGCTCCCGTGGAGATCCGTGAGCGGCTTGCGTTTGCTGAGAAGGCGATTCCGTCTCACCTAAACGAGATTCGTGAAATCGATCCTATCGAGGAAGCGGTTGTGCTCTCGACCTGCAATCGAGTTGAGATATACGGTTCAGCGGCTGATCCGAAAACTGCCGTCGATCTTCTCGTCGACTATCTTGTGGATCATTTCGAAGTGCAGCATGGTGAAGTTGAATTTTACCAACACGAAGCGGAGCAAGCGGCGCACCACCTTTTTGAGGTAGCGAGTGGGCTGGATTCGATGGTGCTGGGGGAGACTGAAATTTTTGGCCAAGTCAAAAAAGCTTACGCCACTGCTCAGCAATACGGTGCAACTTCGAGATGTCTGAACAAGCTCTTTCAACAGTCGTTTACAGTGGGCAAGTTGGTGCGATCCAAAACGAGAATACAGCAGGGTTCAACCTCAGTGGGAGCCGCAGCGGTTGATTTGGCCGAAAAGATTTTTGGAAAGCTCGATGGCTGCCGCGTTATGATTCTTGGGGCCGGGGAGATGAGCCGCGTCACCGCACAAAGCCTGCAGTCCCGTGGAGCGAAGAGCATCATTGTCTCGAACCGAAGTTTTGATAAAGCAGAAGAGCTTGCGGCGGAACTGCGGGGGAAAGCGATCCACTTTGATGATTGGATGAACTATCTGGATAAAGTCGACATTGTCATCTCTTCAACAGGGGCTCCGCATGCTGTGGTTCATCGGGCGCACGTCGAAAGATTCGTTGAGGAACGCCGAGGATCCTCCCTTTTCTTGATCGACATTGCCGTCCCACGGGATGTCGAAGACGAGGTCAACGAAATCGAGGGCGTATATCTATACAACATCGACCAGCTCCAGCGAATCGCTGACGATGGTGTAGAGCGGCGAGAGAAGCAGATCGAAATCTGCCGCAGCGTCATCAGTGAGTTTCTCGAAGAAAAAGGAATCGAGGCTCTCGCAGAAGTGCCAAACACACGGCGGCAACAACGCGACTTTCTCGGAGGATCGACCGGAAGGTCCGTCACAGACTCATGACAAGACCACTCATACTGGGAACGCGCGGAAGCGATCTCGCCCTGACACAGGCACGAATGACCGAAGCCGCCCTCGCAGAGGTTGGCGTCGATGTGCAGATCGAAGTGGTGAAAACGATTGGCGACAAACGCCCTGATTTAAAGCTGAGCGAATTTGCGCTGGGTGATAATCCTGTGGTCGATAAAGGAATCTTTACGAAGGAGTTGGAAGAGGCCTTGATTCGGGGCGACATCGATTTTGCGGTGCACAGTCTCAAGGATGTCCCGACGGAACTGGGCGAAGGCTTTGAAATTTGTGCAACTCTCCCGCGAGCCGACATTGCAGATGTCTTGCTGACAACAAGTCAGGGTAACAGCGTTGAAACGGGTATGACTGTCGCGACGAGCTCGGTGCGCCGTGCGCGACAAATGGAGTGGCTCTACCCGGGAATCAAGATCGTCGACATTCGAGGGAATGTTCCAACGCGGATTCGCAAGCTGATCGAAAACGATGCGTGGGACGGTATTCTCCTCGCTCGCGCGGGGATTGAACGTCTCGGGATTTTCACTCCGGGCCAGAGTTCTTTCGAATTTGGAGGAGCTACGGTCTACGCAACTGAACTGGAGCCTTCCCAATTTCTCCCCGCTGCAGGTCAGGGAGCAGTCTCGATGGAAATCCGGTCGGACAATGATGCGGCCCGAGCCGCTCTAGCAAAGATTAATCACGAACCAACCTTTCAGCGCGTTGCCGCAGAGCGCGCTTTTCTGCACCGCTTGCAAGCGGGCTGCCAGACTCCGGTCGGGGCCTTGACCTGGTTCGAAGATGACGGCGCCACTCTTGGTATGTCTGTTCGCGTTTTTGATGAAGATGATCCCGCAGCTGCGCCTCATGAGTGCATTGCCCGCGCTAAGCCTGATGACCTGAAGGGGCTGGTCGATGCCCTGACACAGAAATAATTTTTATGAGCAAAGGAATTTGTTACCTCGTCGGGGCTGGGCCCGGAGATCCAGGATTGATGACACTTCGCGGAAAGGAGTGCATCGAGATTGCCGATGTGATTGTCTACGATTACCTCTCCAATGCAGAGTTTCTTCACTGGGCGAAGCCAAGTGCGGAAATGATCTATGCAGGGAAAAAGTCAAAGGACCACGCGATTCCTCAGGGTGGGATCAATGAGCTTCTCGTTCAGAAAGCAAAGGAAGGAAAAATCGTGACGCGCCTTAAGGGAGGCGACCCGCTTGTGTTTGGTCGGGGTGGCGAAGAGGCCGAAGAACTTCGCGAGTCAGGGGTTCCGTTTGAGTTTGTTCCAGGAATTAGCTCATCAATCGCTGGCCCTGCCTACGCTGGCATTCCGGTGACGCATCGGGATCACTGCTCGCAGCTTACAATATTTACCGGTCACGAGCGCCCTGACAAAGATACTTCATCAATCGACTACGATCAGATCGCAAACGCTCCCGGAACGAAAGTGATGCTGATGGGAGTAGAACGATTGCCGCTCATCACCAGTTCGCTAATTGAAGCAGGTGCTGATCCGGACCTTCCTGTAGCTCTCGTCCGTTGGGCAACGACGGGACAGCACCGGACAATTACAGGCACGATTTCCACGATCGCTGAAGTTGCGGAGCGGGAGGAATTCAAGGCCCCGGCTGTCGCGGTTTTTGGCACGGTAGTCAATTGCCGTGAAAACCTGAATTGGTTTGAAGAGCGTCCTCTCGCGGGTAAGCGGGTTGTGGTGACTCGCACACGTAAGCAAGCCAGCAAAATGAGCCGAATGCTCCGTGACCTCGGTGCCGATGTGCTGGAGATGCCGACGATTCGAATTCAGCTCCCGAGTGGTGACGATGCGAGGGAGTTTGCTGAAACTGTCGCGGAAGCTCACACCTATGACTGGATTGTTTTCACGAGCCCCAATGCTGTGGAATATTTCTTCGAAGCCTTTTACCAAATTCGCGAAGATGCGCGCGCGATTGGTGGATGTCGGATCGCTGCAGTCGGTCCCGGCACCGCTGCGAAGTTGAGAGAGTATCGTATGGCGACGGACCTGATGCCGGAGACTCACGTTGCCGATGAGATTCCAGGAGCTTTTGAAAAAGAATTCGGCTCGGTCGAGAATATGACGATTCTCTGGCCGCGAGCGAAGGGTGCTCGAGATGAACTTTCCAAGAAGCTGAATGGAATGGGGGCGATCCTTGACGAGTCGATTGCCTACGAGACTGTTCCCGAGACAGAGGACCCCACTGGAGCGGTGAAACGCTTTCAGGAAGAGGGCGCTGATTTTATCACCTTTACCAGTGCTTCGACTGTGGAAGGCTTTCTCGATCTTGGGTTGTCGATTCCCGACGAGACGGCGATTGCGAGTATTGGACCAGTTACTTCCGCTGCCTTGGAAGAGAATGGCTATGATCTCGACCGCGAAGCCGAGTCCAGTGACATTTCCGGCTTAGTCGCCGCTGTGGTAGAGTTGGCAAACGAGAAGCCCTTCGGGGAAGAGGAGTAGCGGCCCAGTTTTATTCAGCTGTTTCGGATTCGGATGCTTCAGGCTCTTCAGTAGCTTGTTTTGCTGCTGCTTGATTACCACCCGGAACAAACACCCCAATCAGCAACATGAGCCCGAACAGGGCGAATGCGAAAAAGGGTGGCGTCCATGTCAGGGTGGATCGAAAAATGACGACGCAGGCTGCGAAGAAAAGGAGGAACGTGAGCAGCCAGAGGGGAATGAATTTTGCTCGTGAAAAGCGAAGTAGAATGAACCCGATTAAGCCGATGATGAGAATCGCAACCCAGCGAAGCCAAGTTGGCCACCAGTCAATAAATCTTCCGCTTTGAATGGTAGCGGCAGCGTGGGCGACCATCATAGTTTCGGAAAGTGGTGGTCCAGCTCCATTTGGAATGCGGCGGTCAGCGAGACGGTCGAATCCAATCAGCACGAGGTTGTCCTGCAGCGAATCAAACTTGCCTTGAAGGGTCTCAACGATGCGCTTGGCGACCTCGTCCTCTTTTTCTCCAGTGTAAGCGATTTCGTCGACTCGGAGCGTTGCGAACTGATAGTCTTCGACCGGCTCTCTATCTTCTCCGGCTCGCATCGTTTTCATACCGGGAGTGATGCCGCCATGGCGTGGCAGAGTGAAGGTGCCATCGAGAGCAATTGGAATCTGCTTCGCATCTCCGAGTTGAATGTGAGGCTTTGCGGCTTTGAGGTTTACCTTGATTTGATCGGCTGCGATACCCGCGTGATTGGCGACTGCCAAGAGCACGATGGAAGCAACCGCTTTGCCACGAAAATTTCCTACGAGCGGAATTTTCGTAGCTTCCTCACTCGTAAGATTGCGAGCTGATTCGATTGCCTTGAAAGCGGGATCTCCGTTGGCGAGAATTTGAGGATCAGGCCGACGAATTGTCCGGGTGAATGGCAGGAGAGTTGAGACTTCTCCTTCGACCTCAAGAGTCTCGTAGGTGAGGGGAGAGGTCTCTTTCGCCTGCTCTCCATCATCGGAGACACTCGAAGCTACGACCAAGCGAGGCAGTTGCATCGCGGCATCTTTCAGTGGAACGATATCCGTTTGATTCAGTGTTAGGCTCTCATCAAAACTCGGAGTTGGTAGAAATGCCACAGACTTGGGATTCAACTTGCCGACGAATCCAAGGATGGTGGCAAAATCGAGGCGGGAGAGCTTACCATCGGCCGCAGAAGGGGAATCTGGTCCGATGCTGAGAGGCTCGTAATCATCATTGATTCGGATCACGGTGACGGCGGGATCCGAAAGCTTGTTTCCGCTATTGCCGACGCAAAACTCCAACCAGAACTGGTTCAGTTTATCGAGAGGGGAAATAGCTCGGGATCTCAAATTCCATTCTGCCAATAAGGCGAGGACAAGACCGAGAACGGCGAAAGTGACAAAACGTTGTCGCATGACTAAAAGTCGGGGGTTCCAGCGTGAAAAAGTTAAGAACTACGAAGTTCTCACTTGGAATATGTGCACCGGCTTCGTTCTAGGGTCAAGGGCGACAAAGTTGGTGGATTCACGCCATTCGTAAGTTTCTTCGTAGATGACGTCATCTACAAAAAACGACTTGGATTGAGAGAGCCCCATCGCCTCCAAAGGTAGATGGATATTGGATTCATGGCGATTGAGAGGGTCTAGATTGACGATTGTGATGATGTGGTTTTTGCCGTCATCTGACCATTTTCTATAGGCAAGAATATTACAGTTATCCGCGGGGATGAACTCAATATTCGCATAACTCTGCAAGGCCGGGCATTGATTCCGGGCCTGATTCAGACGGGTGAGGAATGATTTGATATTGCCGGGAGCGTTCCAATCGCGTGTTTTCAGCTGGTACTTTTCGCTGTCGAGATATTCCTCGCGACCAGGGAGGGGCGCATTTTCGATTAGCTCGTATCCGGAATAGATTCCCCAAGATGAACTGAGAGTCGCGGCGAGGGCGGCCCGCATTTTGAATGCCGAGGGCAGCGCGTTCTGCAGGTCATAGTCAAGGATGTCTGGCGTATTCGGCCAGAAGTTCGCTCGGTAGTAATCCCGCATATGACCTTTTGTCAGCTCGGTTACATACTCGGTGAGCTCTTCCTTGGTGTGGCGCCAGGTGAAGTAGGTATAGCTCTGGGTGAAACCAGCCTTGGCCAGAGTTTGCATCAGTTTCGGACGCGTGAAAGCTTCGCTCAGGAAGATGATGGTGGGATCGACCGCGTGAACCTCCGCAATGAGCCACTCCCAGAAGGAGACCGGCTTGGTATGGGGATTGTCGACGCGGAAAACGCGAACGCCCTGTTTCATCCAGAATAGAACGATATCGCGGAGCTCAGTCCAAAGCTCCTGCCAATCATCGCAATGGAAATTGATCGGGTAGATATCCTGATACTTTTTCGGAGGGTTTTCCGCGTATTTGATGGAGCCATCGGGGCGATGGAAAAACCACTCGGGATGTTCGCTAACATAGGGGTGGTCGGGGGAGCACTGAATTGCGAAGTCGAGTGCGACCTCGATGCCGCGATCGCGAGCCTCACTGACGAGCCAGGCTAAATCGCTGATTGTTCCTAGATCGGGATGAACTTCGCGGTGGCCACCTTCCTTCGCTCCGATTGCCCACGGGGAGCCTACATCGTCAGACTCGCAGGTGACGGTGTTGTTTTTGCCTTTTCGATGAGAAACTCCGATAGGATGGATGGGAGGAAAATAGACGATGTCGAATCCCATCTCTTTCGCATCCTCGATGCGAGGGAGGCAATCCCGGAGGGTGGAATGTTTGCCTTCAATTCCCTCCGCAGAACGCGGGAAAAATTCATACCACGCAGAAAAGGAAGAGAGCTTGGTCTCGACGACGAGCTGGATTGGCTCGGCGAAAGTGGCGGCAATCGAGCGATCCGGCCAACGGGCGAGAAGTGTGAGTACATCCGGATCTTCCATCAGAGCGGGTACGTCGCTTGATGCCGTTTTCATCAGCTTGGAAGTCAGTTCTTCAATCACTTCGGCATCTTCCCTCGCCTTTGCTGTCGTGGCTCGGATCGCAGTTTGATTGAGAATGACTCGGCCTTCCTCGATTTCGGTTGAGAAATCTTCCTGATCACCAGTCAGCCTCCGCTCGTAATCGTGAATCCATGTCAGAAAGTCGTCGCCCCAGGCCGTTACGGTGATCTCGTAATTTCCGATTTCGGAAAAATCCAGACTCACAGACCAGCGGTCGTTCTCGAGTTGGTGCATGGGGATTTCGTGCCACTTCCTCTTTCCCGCCTTTCGCCATCCGGCTACGGCAACAATAATGTCGTGCCCATCTTTGAAAATATCGGCCTCAACCACAACCGACTCGCCGATGACGCGTTTTGTCGGGTAACGCCCACATTGAACGACGGGTGAAAGATTCGAGATGAAGACGGAGTCAGGTCGTGCGGAAAGGGCGGAAGATGCAGTGGATCCCATAGAGAGAATTGGCAGGTTCGCCGCTAGTATCGGGCTATCAACGGTTCCGCCAAGTGAGATTTTGCGTCGAATAAGAAAAGCTGGAATAGGCTGATCTTAGCCTCGCACTCGCCCGCGCATCTTTTTCTTGTCCGAGCGAAACTGCTTATCCTTGCGGATCTTTGCCTTGGTCGATTTTGAAGGGCTACGCTTGCGATAGCGTTTCAGGGCGCGTTGGCGGGCGCGCTGCTGGCGATGTTGCAGATTGATTCGTTCGAAGTGCTCGCAGAGGCGACGTCGCGCGATCTCCCTGTTTTTTTCCCGTGAACGGGAATCCTGACAATTGATCTCCACGCCGGAGGGAAGATGCTTCAAGTAAACGCAGTTCGCCGTTTTGTTGATTTTCTGCCCGCCGCTACCGGAGCCGAGCACAAAGCGTTCTTCCAGATCCTTTTCGAGGATTCGTATTCTTGCCATGCGTTGTTGTAACGAGTCTTCCATTCCTAATTTTGGAATTTCCAGTGCTTTCAGAAAGGTCTACAGAAAAGCAACTTGCTCGAATCGAGCAAGCAGGGTTGGCTCAGTGACCCAACCCTGTTCAGTGACAGACTATACCCTGTTGCGCCGCATTATCCATGGAAGCTGAACTCAGCGACGCCGAAAAAGGCTATGCCTTATATACACGGCGAACGCTTTCCTTCTACGATAGATTTGTCCATGGCATTTCGAATTGCCACATCTGGAAGTGTCCCACCGACGAGTTGCTCGATCTGTATCGAGAGCATATCTCGACAAATCATCTGGACGTTGGAGTTGGCACGGGGATGTTGCTGGAAAATACGCTGCCCGACGTGGAGCTGCGTTTGGCCCTGCTTGATGTGAATCGTGACTGTCTCGATTTTGCGTCTTCCGGCTGTTCCCACCAGGCAAACCAGCCGCCGGAAATAGGATCGCCGTTTCCTTTTGCACCGTAGGCGATTTCGGGGCGCCCGTAGCCGTTGGCATCGTCGAAGCCTGCGT
>JAKMGR010000393.1 GCA_022424805.1 Verrucomicrobiales bacterium | reverse complement strand
CTGCTCCTTCCGCTTTGATGACTTCGGTGATGGGTCCCTTCGAGGCCATTTGGGCGGTGCCTGCGGTTCCGCCGGCCCAGTGCTTCAGGGTGTTCTCGGAAGCAGCCATCAGAGCCCGGCTGTCTTTTTTGAAATCAGTGTAGAGGGAATTGTCCATCCCACCGAACAGGGTTGCGGTCACGGTGGCGGTGCCGAATTCGCCATGCTCGACGGCGTCGACGAAGGCGGGTATCCAGCGGGCGCGGATGAATGTTTTGTGCGTTTCGTTCTGGTGGCGAGCAGCACGCTGGATCGCGGCATCATCCAGCCAGATATCCGATATGTGGAAGCGGGTGAAAACACCGCTCGGGGTGGGCTTCCAGGTGATCCCGAGCAGGACGGCTTGGTCTTCCAGATTTTTTTTTCCGCTGGCAGGCCATTCTCCGTCGGCGATCATTTCCTCGACTCCGAGAAATTCGCGGCCCCGCCAGATGCGGGTGGCGGCGTCGAAGGTCATGGTTTCCTCCTCCGCCTGAGTATCTCCGGCTTCCCTGGATTCGCGTCGGGCGACGATCATGCCCTGCTTGTTCTTGATTTCCACTTCCGCGAGCTTCCAAACCTTATCCGTGCGCAGGCAGTGGCTGGGTTCGTCCTCCAAAAGCAGAACGTGATTCTCGGCCGGCGCTGAGCCGACGCCGGCGTTGCCCTCTTTTTTCGTTCGGTTGTTGATTGGCAAAACGGGCACGGCGGAGAGTTTCGGGTCCGGCGGGAGGAAGGCGCGGGCGTGCATCATCGTCCCCAGCGGAACATCCCGGAGATCGGCCGGTGCGCCATGATAGCGGACGATTCCATACGGCAGCATCGCGAAGGGGTTCGGAGGGATGAACCGGAATTTCCCATCGCTCTGCACCCGGATGCTGCCGCGGCGGTTGGCATGGTCCACGAAGGTCAGTTCGCCACGGTAGGCGTGCGACTTTTCCAAGGGAGGGAATTCTCCCGCGAGGGGGCGGAAGGGCTCGTTTTTTGGATCTTGGTTGTTGGATTTTGGTTGTTCTTCGGCAGCTGGCGCTTGAATGCAGAACGCACAGGCAAATACCAGCATCCGTGCAAACCGGAACGAAGAACGAGGAACCGTGCACCAAGAACACATGAGCTAGTATTTGGGAAAAATGGCTGGAGTCGGAAAGCGAGCATCAATGCTGTCTCCGACATATTCTTCGCGGGGTACCTGAACCTGAGGCCAACTTGCGGGGCGGACGCGGACGACTCGACCGGGACGAATACCCTCGATAATCAGGTCGGTCTGGAACTGAATCTGGATTCCGCTGCTACCGAGAGGCGCCTCACCCTCCGCTTTGACCACATCGATGATCGGTCCCTTGCATGCCATGTGCGCAGGGCCATAGGCACCGTGGGTGTGCTTCAAGGTTGCCTCGACCGCATTCATCAGGGCGGAGGCATCTTTCTTGAAATCCGCGTAGAGGGAATCGTCCATTCCGCCAAATAGAGTCGCGGTCACGGTGGCCTGACCGAATTGGCCATACTCGACGGCATCGATCCAGGCGGGCATCCAACGGCTGCGAATGAAGGTCTTGTGCGTTTCGGTCTGATTTTCGGCAGCACGCTCCATCGCCGTGTCGTCGAGCCAGATGTCGGAGATGTGAAATCGAGTGAACACGCCGTCTGAGGTTGGCTTCCAGGTAATCCCAAGCAGGACGGGCTGTCCATCGAGGGGCTTCTTACCGTCGGCTGGCCAGATCCCTTCCTCGATGAGGTCTCCTACCCCGAGTCGCTCGCGGCCGCGCCAGATGCGAGTGGCGGCGTCGAAGGTCATGGATTCCTCTTCGGCCGTGGAATCTTCGCCGGTCTTCGGTTCACGACTAGCAACGATCGTGCCCTGCTTGTCTTTCAGTTCCAGCTCCTTCAGCTTCCAAACCTTGCCCGTACGTAAACAGTGGCTGGGCTCGTCTTCGAGAAGAAGGACATGATTCTCGGCAGGAAAAATTCCCGTGCCCCGATAGTGACTCGCATCTTTGTCCTTGTTGTCGACTGGCAATACCGGAACGGACGAGAGCTTCGGATCCGGCGGGAGAAAGCCGCGAACGTGCAGCACCGTGCCGAGCGGAACATCCCGGAGATCCGCCGGAGCTCCGTGGTAGCGGACCATCCCATAAGGCAGCATGGCAAAGGGATGCGGATCGTTCCGAAAGAATTTTCCTTCGCCTTGCACGCGGATGCTCCCGCGGCGGTTCGCATGATCCACGAAAACCAGTTCGCCGCGATAGGCATGTGCCTTTTCCAAGGGAGGGAATTTTCCCGCGACCGGGCGGAAGGGTTCGATTCCTGGCTCCTGGTTCTTCGTGCCTGGTTTTTCTTCGGCGGCAG
Organism: Verrucomicrobiales bacterium; assembly: GCA_022424805.1. Lineage (GTDB taxonomy): Bacteria > Verrucomicrobiota > Verrucomicrobiia > Verrucomicrobiales > DEV007 > Arctic95D-9. The sequence continues at coordinate 4,312 of JAKMGR010000393.1, read as the reverse complement.
CTGCATGAACGAAGCACGCACAAGCAAGCACTAACAAAGAATCACGAACCAAGCACCAGGAACTTAGCACCAAGAACCTCATAACGTGATTGCCGTATTACTATCGCCAAATGAATCCGTCTCCACTCCCATCCGCTGGGCCATGAGGAGAAGCAGGTTGCTCATGTGGGCGTCTGTGTTCACGGGGCGACCGCAAATCTGGTAGTGCTTTGAGGTGAGGGCCCCTTCCGGATCGAGTGCGTAGCCATCGAAGCCGGTGGCCGATCTGTTGAAGTCGAGATGGCTGCCATGATTCAGGCCGAGATCTGAACCGCCGGCGAGCACGAGGGGAAGGTTGGCGTTGCCGTGGCTGTGGCCGTAGCACATGCCGCTGCCAAAGAGTGCCATCGTCGACCCGAGGAGCGGTTGGCCATTGAGGTCTTTCGTCTCGGCGAGACGGGTGAGGAAGTAGCTGAACTGCTCGATCGCAAAGGTGTCGTAATTGGTGAGCTTTTCCATGTAGCCCGGGTCTCCACCGTGGTGGCTGAGTTGGTGGCGCGACTCGGTGATGCCGATCTCGGGAATAGAAAAGGCATCGCCCTCGCCTCCGAGACTAAAGGTGGCGACGCGGGTAACGTCCGTTTGAAAGGCTAGCACCATGAGATCATAGACGGTGCGGAAATACTCACCCGCTTGCGTCTTGGGAATGTCGCGGTTGGTCCGCTTGCGATCCGCGTCAGAGATCTCGGGAAGCGGGGTATCCAGCCAGGTATCGGCGCGCCGGGTGCGGATCTCCGCTTCACGCACGGAGGTGAGGTATTGGTCGAGGCGGCCTTTGTCTTCCGCTCCCATTTTCTTCTCCAGCTGACGCACTTCAGCAAGATTATCATCGAGCACGCTGGCCTTGCGACGCAGAGCTTTTCGCTGAGCTTCGATACCGCTTTTCGGTTCCTCGAACATGGAAGAAAAGATCTCGCTGCAGCGACGCGAGGCCGGCAGCTGCACGCCATCGGCGGTCCAGGCCAGGGAACCCTGCGTGAGGGCGATCTCCATGGAGGAGTAGCGGGTGTGTTCTGCGGTGACCTCCGCCATCTTCTGATCCACGGAAATGGTGTTGCGGTCGGAAGGGCCAAGTTTTCCTCCGGTCAGGAAAACATTGATGCAGTTGTGATGATGACCGATTGCTCCGGGGTGGTGCAGCCCGCTGATAGGTGTGATAACATCGCGGTGTTTTTCGAGCGGCTTCAGCGACTTGGAAAACTCGTAGTCTTTCCCTTCGCTAAGAATCTGATAATTCAGCGAATGAACGCCGTTTGCGAGGTAGATGAAGGCGCTGCGTCGAGGCGATGCTGTCGATTTATCAGCCGCGCGTAGCGGAATCATGCATTCCAGCATCGGCAGAGAGATGCAGGTTCCCATCGCACGAAGGGCGTGACGGCGGTCGATCCGCCAACGTTGAGATAGGTAGTTCATAATTTTTCAGCGTTTTTTGATTAAGTCGGAAACGGCCACGGCGCGGATAATATCTTTAACACGATAGTCGCTTTTCTCCGCCTCGGCCTGAATGGCGTTCAGCTCTTCTTCGTCGTCGAAGCTCAGCGCGCGGCGCAACGCGTAGGTGCAGAGATGTTCGATAAAAGCTCTTGCAACCTTGTCGCGATCCTCAAGGAGGAGTTGCTTAAATTCATTGGCATCGTTAAATGCGCGGCCGCCAGGCATCACGCCAGAGGCATCGACGACAGGGTCTTCGCCTTTTCCTTTCGGGATGTGTTCGCGCTCACGCCATTGCCCGATCGCATCGTAGTTGTCCCAGGCAAAGCCCAGTGGATCGATGTTCGCGTGGCAGGAAGCGCAGTTCGCGTCGGTGGCGTGCACCTCCAGCCTTTTCCGGACGGGCACCTTGTCACCCTCGGGCGGAACGGGTTCGATGGGATCCACATTCGCCGGTGGGGGCGGGGGAGTCTTGTTGAGAATCACTTCGCTGAGCCAGACGCCGCGGTGGACCGGACGATGGCGGGTGCCGTCCGAGGTCAGTCCAAGCACGGCGCCCATCGTCAGCAGACCGCCGCGTTTGTTTTCCGGCTGGAGCGAGACACGCTGGAAGTCGCTGGTCTTCGGCTCCGGTAGTTCGTAGAAATCGCAGAGGCGGGCGTTAACCACGGTCCAGTCTGATTCGAGTAACTGATCGATCGGCAGGTTCTTCGTTAGTATCTCGCGGAAAAACTCCACTGGCTCATTCCGCATGCTCGTCTCCAGCCAGTCGTCGTAGGTTGGGTAGAGCTTCTTGTCCGGCGGAAACATACCTACTTTGTGCAATTGCAGCCACTGCCGGGAAAAGTCGTCGATGAAGCGATTTATCCGCTCATCGGTCAACATGCGGTCTATTTCCTTGCGAAGCCCGTCGTCGCTCAACGCGCCCTTCCTTGCCGTCGCGAAGAGTTCATCGTCGGGCATCGAGCTCCAGAGGAAATAGGAGAGTCGCGAGGCGAGTTCCCGGTCGGTGAGACGCTCGCGAACCACAGCGTCCCCTTCGACGGGGTCGCCCTCGACGAGGTAGATAAAGTGTCTCGACGTCAACACCCGCAGCACGGCCGCGCGATATGCATCGGCCGTCTTCTCACCCGCTTCGCGATCAGCACGATAGGATGCCAGATATTTATCCAACTCCTCCCTATTTACAGGCCGTCGCCAGGCGCGTTCGGCGAAGCGTTGCAGATGCTCTGCGACCTCTTCAAGGTTGGCATCATCCGGCGGGAAAACACCCCTTCGCCGAGCCTTTTCTTCCTCGGACACGAGGGGCCCTTCCCACTCGATCCAATCGAGGATTACGGTTGAAAAGATGCCGTTTCCTTTGTCATCGAACATCTGAGGAGCGTTCGGGTTCAGGAGCAAGGTTTCGCTACTGTGGGTAAAAAGATATCCGTTTCGACTGGCGATCGCGTTGCGAAAAGCAGCGCCACCCCTGCGATCCACCCCGTCGGTTGCGACCACGGCGAAATCCAGATTTATTGGCATCTCGAGGAATACCTCGAACTCGTAAATCTCCGGATGGTCTTCCAGAGCGGTGATATCAAACTCGATGATGCCATCCACGTTCTCCTCCCCGGTTTTCTTGCCGATGCTCAAGTGAGCCGGCTGGCCTCCGGGAGGTCGAATGCCACTGGCCTGGATACGAAATTTATAAAGCCCGCTGTGTTCTGGGCCGGTCTTTCCAAACCAGTGAGGCTGGAGCGCAGGCTGGACCCGGCCGGGGAAAAGGAGTTGTCGAAGCGGTCGCTCGATACCGAATCGCTCCAGCGCCTCCTGCTGTTTTTCTCCGCCCGCATAGCGTAGTTCCGACGCGGTCTTGCGGATTTTTCGAGCCTCGCTCGACTCTGGTGGAAACGCGCGGTCGAGCACGATCTCGGCGGCGCGGTAGTAGCGATCCATGTGCGAGGGCGAAAGCGAAAGTTCCGAGCCGATGCGTTCGAATCCATGCCAGAGGGTGTCTTCGTTCAACTGGCCCGGCTTCGTCGGATCGTAGCGCACACCGAGCAGATCATAGACGGTGTTCTGGTATTCCTTTCGGCTCAGCCGATAGTGCGCCACTGCGGGTCGGGCCGCCATCCGCGCAGCCTTGCCTTCTTTCAGCTTCGCGTCGAGCTCGGCGACAAAGTTCGCCATTTCTTCCTGCGTCGGTTGCAGCTCGTCCTCCGGAGGCATCTCGCCACTGTTGACCTTTTCGATGACTTCCGCCCAGAAATGACTGTCTTCGCTCATTCGGAAATTGCGCGAGAGAAGGTCGATGCGCAGATCCCCTTTCTCCTTTTCCGGACCGTGACAACTGACACAATGCGTTTCGAGGAAACCCTCGAGCGTTTCTTTTGCAGAAGCGCCTGTGGCCACTATAATTATTGCAAGAATGGCGAAATGATAGCGGCTCATGATCCCTGAGTGGAAACCCTTCATCCGATTTTCCGTTTTGTAAGTAGCGGATTTCGGCTATTCCGCGACGCTGCTACAGCGCAGTCTGTTAAAACTCACTCCTCCACACGAAGGTATAGCCGGTCCTCGGCCAGCCATCCCTTTTCGTCTTTTCGGAAGACATGCACAAAGTAGGTGCCGGGTTGGGAATAGTTATGTTAGATCGTGGCATAGCCATCCGGGTCATGCAAATTTCGGTATCCTTGCCAGAGAAAAGCATAGCTGTCTTCGGTTCCCCATCGACCAGATGGTTTCCGATTTTTGATCTCGAAATGAAGATGCATCCAGTTTGTCGCGAAACACATCTGCCATGGCAACGAGCTGAACATTCGAGTCCGTTGCAACGGCACCTGTAACCGCACCTGATCCC
>JAKMGR010000366.1 GCA_022424805.1 Verrucomicrobiales bacterium | reverse complement strand
AAGTCTGGGTCCATCAATTCCGACAGCTGAGTCCATCCATGGTCATCGGTAAGAATGAGAATAATGTTAGGAGGTTTATCCGCAGCAGTTGCTGGCAGGAGGAGGCTCAGCGAAACCAGAAGGACGCAAAAGAGTTTCATCCAACAGGGATAGGCGGCAGGCCTGACAGGGTCAAGAGGCAAGCACGACAGGGTTACGGCACTCACATCAATACCAGCATCACTATCGCCATCGCCGCCATTCCGAGATCCTCCGTCAGTGCCACAGTTGATAGCGGAACCTCGAGAAAGCTACCGAGGCAGGCGCATTTTACATCGAGTCCTTTTCGCAATGCAATGATGACTCCGATGGCACCGAAGGTCATGAGAACGGCCGTAAAAAGATAGGTCTCCATCGGCCAGGCTCCACTTAGATAGAGAAGGCCGAGTCCGAGCTCGAAGAAGGGGTAGAGCATTGCGTAGGTTCGCGAGCTCATTGCGAGAAGGTCGTATTTTTGAAATCCGGAGGTGAAGCCCTTGAGATCGAAGAGCTTCAGCATCGCGAAGACGACGAGGAAAAATCCCATCCAGTCGTGCATCCACGAGCGCAGGTTCCATTCTCCAGTCAGTTGCCGGGCGGTCGCAGCGAGGAGGGTGACGCTTACGATGACAAGCAGGGGGATGTAACTCTTCCAGCGCGGCGGCTTTTTCTCTCCGTGGCAGCAGGAGGGTTCGGTGCTCATTGGCAAAGGTAAGTGCTGCGGAAAGTCGATTCAATCGGGAATGGTTGGAGATTCTTTCTAGACGTCTCAAACGCGTTCAGAAAAACGTATTCGTGTCGTCTTCCAACTCGTCCTCTCCCTGAGCTTCCATTTCCAGCGTGATGTGAGAAAAGCTACCTCCTGCGAGGATCGATCGAATTTTGTTTTTCAGGTGGACGTCTTCTGCTGGATCCGAATTTCGGACAATGTGCATCGTCAGGACGTGCTCTTCGCCGTCGAGCGACCAGCTGTGAGGGTGATGCAGTGATTCGACTTCGGGGAGCGCGAGGACTTTTGCCTGAAACTCAGCGAAATCAAATCCCTCCGGTGCCGTCTGCAGAAATACCCGCCCGACTCGCCCAAGATTCCTCCAGACATTCCATAGAATGACGATGGAGATCCCAATTGAGAGAATTGGGTCGATGATAGGAAGATCCCAGATCGCCATGATGCCGGAACCAATGAGAACGGCGACCCAGCCGAGCAGATCCTCGAAGAGATGCCAGCTAACGATTTTTTCGGTCAGCGAACTACCTTTTCGAACGCGGAGCACGGCAGCGCCGTTGAAAATGATACCCAGCACGGCGAGGCCGATCATGCCATGGGCATTGACCTCTTCCGGATTTTGTAGTCGCCGGATAGCCTGCCATAAAACGAAGCCGAGTCCGATCAGTAATGTCACCCCGGTAATCAGTCCGCCCAGTAGCCGGTAACGGAGAAAGCCAAAAGTGTGTTTGGGGGAGCGTTCTTTGCGGGAGAGGTGCTCAAAGTACCACGCAAGTCCGAGCGACAGAGAGTCTCCGAGATCGTGAACCGCATCGGAGAGAATCGCGATGCTGTTGGTTAGGATCCCTCCAATTATCTCAATGATTGTGAACGCGAGATTGAGAAAGAACGCGACTTTCAGGTTCTCGCTGCCGTGGTCATGATCGTGTTGGCCGGACATGAGGTGGGCCGAAGAGTGTCAGGCGAGTTTGGCAGAACTATCCTGACCTGACCGGGAAGAAAAATCAGTGCTCGTGGTCACAGGTGCAGGCGTATTCCTTATTTGGACACTCGGGGCACTGCACAAGATTGAGATTGAACTTCTCGGTCACCGTTTCGCTATCTGCCGTGTTCTTGATTTGGACGACGACGGGGAAGTCGTTGCCTTTAGGAAAAGCAATGTCGGACATGAGAACATCCCCCTGCTTGGCAAAGCTCAGGCGAATTGGGTTGCTGCGACTGCCTCCGATGACTTTGACGACCTGCTCGCCGATGGGCTGAGCTTTCTCTTCCTCATCTATGGAAGTGATCTGCACTTTGCGATCGTCGGTAACAAAGAACTCGAGGTGAGGCTCAACAGTTGTGAGAAGCCTTCCGCCGTTGGGGCCGTCCTCGATACCACCGTGCTCGTGGCCATGATCGTGTTCTTCACCCTCTGCATGCTTGTGATCGTCATCACTGTGGTCGTGGTCACCGTGCTCGTGGCCATCGGCATGAGCATGGTCGTGGTCATGTTCGTCGTCGGTGCAACTGATTGGAATCAGGGCAAATGCGATTGCTGCGAGGATGAGGGTGATAGATTGGATGGGCTTTTTCATAATATCAGGATAGTTGTGATTGGGGTAAGGTAATCCTGTTTACTGGAGGAGTTAACAGGGTTGGATGGATGATGTAACAGGGTTGGTGATTATTGTGATGCGGCTGAGTTGAGTTGAATCGACTTTTCCGCCGCTTTTCGGCAGAAGGCATAAAAGACTGTGGGGGTAACGAGCAGGCCCAAAAGGGTTGAACTTACTAGTCCTCCGACGATTACAACTGCTACGGGATTCAGTATTTCTTTTCCGGGATCTTCTGCTGCGAGGACGAGAGGGATCAGGGCAATGCCTGCGGAAAGAGCGGTCATGAGAACGGGGACAAGTCGTTCCTCGGTCGCGCGTATCACCATCGCGAGATCGAAATTTTCTCCTTCGTGCCGCATCACATGAAGGTAGTGGGAGAGCATCATAATGGTGTTTCGAGCTGCGATTCCGGAAATGGCGATGAATCCGACTAGCGTCGCGACACTGATCGTATTCAGTTCCATTTTGGTGAGAAAGATACCCCCGATCAGGGAAATCGGAATATTCGTGAGGACCAACATAACAAAAGATGCGCTGCGAAAGAATCCAAAGAGCAGGAAAATGATGACGAGAAGAATGGCCGACGACATGATCGCGATGCGTCGTTTGGCATCGGCTTGCGCCTGGTGTTCGCCTTCGTAGGATAGGATGTAGCCAGCGGGAATGCTGACGTCTTCCGCGACCGCTTTCTGCAGGGATTCGACTGCGGAATTGAGATCGCTCACCGTGGGATTGATGGAAACCACGAAACGGCGCTGTGTATTCTCTCGGAGAATTGTATTCGGCCCGGTTGCCTGTCGAATATCAGCGACATAGGAAAGGGGAATCATTTTATCATCGATGGTGTCGATATATAAATTCGCGAGTCGTTCCGGGGATTCCCGCCATTCCGCAGGGAGTCGAACGACAAGATCGTAGGTGCGCTGGTTTTCGTAGATCTCCGTCACGGCTCTGCCGCCCATGAGAGTAGCGAGGTCGTTGTTGAGGTCGCCGGGGCTGACTCCGTAGGCTAATGCGCGTTTGCGATCAACTTCGATGCGAAGTTGGGGGATTGGCGCCTGCTGTTCCATGCGGGCTTCTTCCAGTCCGGGGATTTCCCGGGCCACATCTGCGATGTTTTCTCCGATGCGGCGCAGTTCATCGAGATCGGGACCATAAATTTTCACTGCTACTTTGGCCGAGACACCACTCAACATATGCCCGATTCGATCTGCAAGCGGACCGCTGATGGCGCTGAAAGTTCCGGGGATCCCCTTCATCGTGGTGCGGATGTCAGCGAGAATTTCTTCCCGACTTCGCTCTCGGGTGTCATCAAATTCGACATCGAATTCTACCGTCGATACAGGGACGACGTGATCACCTCGCTCGGCACGCCCGGCACGGTACCCGACTGTTTCCACCTCGGGAATTTCGAGGAGAAGATCAAGCGCCGTATCGGCGATTTCGGTGGTCTGCTTGAGGGACGTGCCGGGGGCGGTGGTCGTCGCGACTACAGCGGAAGGTTCCCGAAACGCAGGAAGGAAATTCCCCCCCATGCTTCGATAGACAAAGATCGCGACAACGACGAGCGCAAGCGAGAGGGCAAGAACGAGGAAAGGCTGAGCCAGAGCTGGACGTAGAGCTGTGATGCGGAAAAGGGATTTCAGCCAGCGAACAGCAATATGGTCGCCGTGTTCCTTGTCCGGCTTGGGACTGAGTAAATACGAACTCAAAACAGGAATCACGGTCAGCGAGACAAGAAACGATGCTGCCATGCTGATGATAGTTGCGATCGCAATCGGGGCGAAGAGGCGGCCTTCTACCCCGCTCAGACCTAACAGAGGCACAAATACGAGAATGATCAGGACGGTCGCGTAAAAAATTGAAGAGCGAACTTCGGCCGATGCCTTGGCGATGACTTCGAGTTTGGAGTCTTCGGATTTGTTCGCTGCCGCTTCGCGGAGTCGCCGAAACACGTTTTCTACATCGACAATGGCGTCGTCGACGACCATGCCGATCGCGACGGCAAAACCACCCAGAGTCATCGAATTGACGGTCAGACCCATCAGGTCAAAAACGAGAATCGAAACAGCGAGCGAAAGGGGAATCGCGGTAAGGGTGATGAAGGTGACTCGGAAATTGAAGAGAAAAAGAAAGAGCACAATCGCAACCATGATCGCTCCATCCCTGAGCGCTTCTTTCAAATTGCCTATCGCGGTATCGATAAAGTCCGCCTGCCGATATAGCACCACTGTCTCCGTCCCTTCAGGGAGCGCAGTTTGCAGTTCCTTGAGTTTTTCTTCCACCCGATGCGTCAGGTCGATCGTGTCGAAGCCGGGCGATTTGGTGACGCTGAGAATGACACCGGGATAACCTTTCACCTCGTTTTCCTCGGAGTGTTTCATGTGCTTCGAGCCCATCGCGGAATCACCCCGCATCGGCTCCACGCCCCAGATGACGCGGGCGACATCGCTGATGCGAATGGGGCGATCGTCCTGGTAAGAGACGATAGTGCTGGCGATGTCGTCGAGGCGACTCGACATTGCGAGATTCCTAACCATGACTTCCTTGGATGAACCTGTCAGAAATCCGCCGGTCGTATTCCGGACTGCCTGGGCAGCTGCAGCTTCGACTTTTTCGAAGCTCACTCCGAGGGCGAGCATTTCGTTTGGCAGCGGCTGGACTTGCAGCTGTTTCACCCCGCCTCCCATCGCGAGAACCTCCGCTATCCCAGGCACGGAGCGAATGCCGGTCGAGAGTGTCCAATCGGCTAAGGTGCGCAAATCACGAGGATCGGTTTTCCCTGTAGGGTCGGTGACGCCGATGAGCATGATTTCGCCCATCAGTGATGCAACCGGAGTCATGTAAGGATTGATTCCTTCAGGTAAGGTTTCGGAAACGCCGGTAAGTCGTTCCTGCACAAATTGCCGAGCCTGATAAATGTCGGTATCCCAATCGAACTCAACAAAAACGAGGGAGAGAGAAATGTCGTTTACGGAACGGAGACGAGTGACCCCGTTCACTCCCATGAGTGCATTTTCCAAGGGGACACTGATGAGGGTTTCAACCTCTTCAGGAGCAAATCCTGGTGCTTCTGTCAGGATCGTCACAGTTGGCTTAGTAAGGTCGGGGAGAACTTCGACAGGAAGCTCTGTGACTTTCTTCACGCCAAGTCCCAGAATGACGGCAGCGCAAGCGAGAACAAGCGCACGCTGAGCAAGGGAGAATCGTATGAGTGCGTTGAGCATTGGGGGAGAAGTGGAGGAGTAGAGAAGTGGTTAGGCCGTTCGCTTAAGCTTCAGGAGGGACTGCGCGAGGATAAGCATGATGATCGTGGCGATGACTGCCCAGCCGGCAACGAGCCATGCCCACAGGGGAAGGCTTCCGCCTCCACTCGCAGCGCGCTTCGTGGCTTCCTCGGCCGCTTTTTGCTCCGCTGACATTTCTGAACCGTCCTCGTTGTGTTCGTGGCCATGAGCGGCGTCGAGCGCCTCCTTCAGAGACATGCCGCTTCCGCTTCCCGCGAAACTCAAAGAATAGGATCCACGCGTGACGACTTCGTCTCCGGGGAAAAGTCCCGAGATCACTTCCACATGCGTGTCGTTCTGTTCCCCAAGAACGACCGGAGCTTTGACGAAGGCATTGGGCAGTTCGAAATCTTCAACGAAAACGACTCGCTTCGTCGGATCGCCCTGCACTGCACTCTTCGGGACGGACATAACGTCTTTTCTCACTCCAGTGATGAGGGAAAACTCGACTCGCATTCCGGGTTGGAGTTTTCCGTTGGAGTTGTCGATTTCAAAGATCCCTTCGATCGTTCCCGCTTCGCGGTTGGCTTCAACGCCGAAGCGAGCCAGCTTTGCCTCAATGACTTCGTTGCCGAGAGCGGGAACTAGGATGCGTGCCTTCGTTCCGGGCACAATCTCCGAAGCCTCTGGTTCAGGAATTTTGGCGACAGCCCAGAGCTTCGAGCGATCGGAAATGTCGAGAAGGTCTGAATCCGGTTGGACGGGTTCGCCGATCCGGGAATGGGAATCAACAACTGTGCCTCCTTGCAGGGCGCGTATTTCAATTGTTGGAGGAGGATTTCCTGGCTGACGGCTTTCGACTTTGGCGAGTACTTGCCCGGCCTTCACTTCGTCACCAATATAGGCGTTCAGTTCGACGATGCGCCCGGCAATGCGGGAAGAAAGCGCTGATCGAGTTACCGGAATTTCTTCGATCCGTCCAATCGCAAAAACGGTGCTTTCGAATGTTTCCTCCGATACGGGAACCATCTCAATTCGAAGATTCTTCACCCCGATTTCATCGAGGATCACAGTGTTTGCAGCACGATCGGTATCGATGGCATCCTCGGCCAGAATCGTCGCGGAGAAGACCGCGAAAAGGAAAAGGTAAGAAAGGGATTTCATATGCAAAAAATTATTTGGGATTCTTGCCGGAGCGGACCGAGAGACCGGGATAAGATCCGGTCGCCAGCCGCACTGCAGCGTTGGCCCGGTGGTAGTCGGCGATGAGTTCGAGCGAGCCGGTTTTCAATTCGAGAACCTGTTCTTGTGCCCGCTGGACCTGGATCAGGCTGGCTTGTCCTTGCTGATAGGCTTTTCGAAAC
>JAKMGR010000342.1 GCA_022424805.1 Verrucomicrobiales bacterium | reverse complement strand
TCATTGTTCTGACCTGTACGCCGGAAGAATATGAAGCACTCGGAGCGAAGACAGTAAACCTTTAGCCGTGGTCTGTGACCGCGGATTGTGTGTGCTTTCGCAAAATAACTCACGTCCTCCACCGGTCTGTATTCTTCCAAATGCACCTACTTTTTCGATTCCTGCCGAGGGGGCATACGTGTTCCACGTCGACTTGGTCGTTCCCCAGTTCGGGTCTCCTTGAAACTCATGCCCGGAAAACTTTCTTACTTCACTCCACGGCTTCGCAATTTTGAACCTCAATTCTCTTTTCAGATTAGGCCTTTTGCTTTTCACTTCTGATCCGATGCGAGCCTTCATTCTCACCACCCTCTTCGCTTTTGCTTCCATTTTTTGCCACGCCGCAGAAAAGCCAAACATCATCTACATTCTCGCCGACGATCTGGGTTACAACGATCTCGGCTGCTTCGGTCAACGCACCCTGACAACACCACACATTGACCAGCTCGCCGCCGATGGGATGAAGCTGACGAGACACTATTCAGGCTCGACCGTCTGCGCTCCCTCCCGGTGCGTGCTTATGACCGGTCGGCACACTGGGCGCGCATCAGTTCGTGGCAACAATGCCGTTTTGCTCGAACAGGGAGAAGTAACGCTCGCATCAGAACTGAAAAAAAACGGCTACCGCACCGGTTGTTTTGGAAAGTGGGGCATCGGTCATCCCCCTCCCCGCACTGACCCGAATGATCGTGGGTTCGACGAGTTTTACGGCTATGTGAACATGTTCCACGCCCATAATTTCTATCCCGAATTTCTGATTCGAAACGGAAAGGTCGAAGCACTCGACAACGAGCTCGATGATATGTGGAAAGAAAAGCCGGACTACGGATTGGGCGAAGCCAAAGAGGGAGCTGGAGTCGCCAAATTGAAGAACGACTACGCTCCGAATTTAATCACGGAAGAGGCCCTGAAGTTTATCGACAGCAGCAGCGACGATCCGTTTTTCCTCTACTTCGCTCTCAACATGCCCCACACGAACAACGAGGCAGGGCGACCGCCCTACAACGACGGCATGGAAGTTCCTGAACATGGTGAATACGCCGAGAAGGATTGGCCGAACCCGGAAAAGGGCTTCGCGCAGATGATGCGACTGGTCGACAATTACGTGGGCCAGATCGTTGCAAAGATAGAGGAACACGGACTCACCGAAAACACCCTCATCATTTTCTCGAGCGATAACGGGCCGCATCAGGAAGGGAAGCACGAGATGGAATTTTTCGACTCCAACGGATTTCTGCGCGGCATGAAACGCGATCTCACCGACGGCGGCATTCGCGTTCCCGCCATCGCGAAATGGCCTGGGAAAATTGCTGCCGGAAGCGAGTCGGATGTTCTTTCAGGATTTCAGGATGTGTTCCCGACCCTAGCCGATGTAGCGGGCCTCACCTTATCGGAAGAACTCGACGGCAAATCGCTTGCTCCGTCTCTGTTTGGAAAGCCTGAAGAGCAGAAGCATCACCAATTTCTCTACTGGGAGTTTCTGGAGAAGGGTGGAAAAAAGGCTGTCACCACCATGAAGTGGAAGGCGATTCAGCTAGACACCCTGAAACCAAATCCCCTGCCGACCGCACTATACGATCTAGAGAATGACCCTTCAGAAGAAAACGACGTCGCCGCAGAGCATCCTGAGGTCGTCAAGAAGATGGAAAAGTGGATTTCCGAGAGTCATGTGCCGCCAAGTGAATGAAGCGTTCTTACTCTCACTCCTAACTTTCTTCTTACTCTCCCATATTTAGTCTTCCCTTGAACAAAGGAGTAAGATGAAGAATAAGAGTAGGAGTAAAATTTGCTATGAAATATATCACCACTCTCCTCATCGCACTCCCCCTCCTCCTCTCTGCCGAGGAAGAAGGGAACTGGACTACGCTCTTCAACGGGAAAAACCTCGACGGTTGGACGCAGCGCGGTGGCGTCGCCAAATACGAAGTCGTCGATGGCGTCATCGTTGGCACGACTGTCCCAAAAACACCCAACTCTTTTCTCTGCACGGAAAAGGAATACGGCGATTTCATTCTCGAGGTGGAATACAAAGTGGATCCGACCTTGAACTGCGGAATCCAGTTCCGTTCCCTCAGCAGACCCGACTACAAGGACGGCCGGGTCCACGGATACCAGGCGGAAATTGATCCTTCCGATCGCGGATGGAGTGCCGGCATTTATGACGAAGGGCGCAACGGATGGCTCTTCCCGCTAACTGGAAATATTCCAGCTCGCTACGCTTTCAAACAAAATGACTGGAACAAATATCGGATCCAATGCGTAGGGAATCGGATTTTCACCCACATCAATGGCGTGCCGGCGGCTAATTTTGAAGATAACACCACTGCAAAAGGCTTTGTCGCGCTGCAAGTACATGGCATCGGAAATCGTGAGGAAAAACTACAGGTGCGTTACCGGAACATTCGCATCCAGAATCTGACTGGAGCAATCGATGTGATCACACCGGGCAAACGAGAATACACCCACGACGGCCCTCTTGTTAAGGAGAATGCCGAGTGGAAAAAACTCGCTGGAGATTTCCAATTCACGGAAGGTCCCGCCCTCGCCCCGGACGGGAAAGTTTTCTTCAATGACATCCCTAATGAGCGGACTCACGTCTACGACCCGGAAAACGGAGAAACTTCTATCTTCCGTGAACCAAGCGGTCGAGCAAACGGTCTCTTCTTCACTCCCGCCGGAGCTCTCATTTCCTGCGAAGGTGGTAATCGAAGAGTGACTCGTACCGACTTCGCTGGAGAAGTCACTGTGCTCGCCGAAAAATTCGACGGAAAAAAGCTGAACAGTCCTAACGACGTCGTTCCGGATGGCATTGGCGGTTTTTACTTTACCGACCCTCGCTACGGAAAGAATGATGATCGCGAAATCGATGTCGAGGCCGTCTATTACATCGACCGCAAAGGCAAGGTCACTCAGGTCGCAGCAGATCTCGTGAAGCCGAACGGAATCATCACCTCTCCCGACGAGGATATCTTGTACGTCGCTGATCCCGGAGCGGAAACCATATGGGCATACGACATTACCGCTCCCGGAAAAATCGAAAACAAGCGCAAGTTCGCCAACGTCGGAAGCGACGGCATGACCGTCGACAAACTAGGGAACGTCTACGTCACCTGGACCGACGTAATTGCCTTCTCACCCGAAGGAGAAGAAATTCTCCGACTCACCCCACCTGAGAAACCCGCGAATTGCTTACTCGTTCACAAGACACTTTATGTTACGGCGCGGACAGGGTTCTACTCGATTGATTTGGAAGTTGAGGGAGTGAGGTAATCTCAGGCAGAAAGAGGCGAAGGGAATCACAGACTCTCCAGAAACCG
>JAKMGR010000328.1 GCA_022424805.1 Verrucomicrobiales bacterium | reverse complement strand
CTCGCGATCCGCTACGCGGACACCTATGACATCACTGTGGCAACCGATGATCGCGCCGAGCAGGACATCGTCGTTGGGGCTGGTGGATCCGTTTTATCATCAATCGCTCTGCGGGATATCCTCGAGGCGGCCGGGCGATCAATGCGCGATTGGATTGCAAGGCATCGGAAGCGGTAAGGATCAGAAGCTCGGCGATTCGGTTTTTAGCTTGTGGTTTCCGATTTGGAGCGGACTCCAGAGGCTCCCAATCTCTTCATGCAGCACCTGGCGAAATACTTCATGATCGAAAACCGTCCAGCACCTTGCTGGAAGGGTTACACGATTTTGAGCACGTGCGTGGATTTATGATGAAATAGATGTTACGAAAAACACTTAACTCATTTGGCCCTGCATGCTATTTCGCTTGTAGGGCTTTTTTTGCCCGTGAACCCAAAATTGGAAGACAACTCTATTGCGGACGAAACGTTGCTGGAACAGCTGCGCGCGCTTCCTCGTGTCGTGTGGATTCTGTTCGCTGGGCTTTTTATCCACCGCTTTGGAACTTTCGTAGTTCCCTTTCTCACATTGTATCTGAAGGATCAAGGCTACTCGGCGTGGGATACGGCGATCGTTTTTGCTTCCATGGCAGTTGGAGGGATAGGGGCAATGGTGCTAGGAGGAAGACTCTCCGACCTCATCGGGCGGAAAAACACAATGGGCCTCGCTCTCTTCGGCGCAGCCCTCTCCATGCCGTTGATGTGGCAGGCGACCGATATTCCGAGCTATGTCATTTCTTCATTCCTCGTCGGGATTACTCAGGGAATGTATCACCCAGCTTCGAACTCATTGTTGGTTGATGTCGTTCCCGAGGGTCGTCGTGTAACGGCTTTCGCGGTAGTCCGTTGGGCAGTGAACCTCGGGTTTGCTTGCGGTATGGCTGCTGGAGGAGTTCTCGCCGAAAAGAATTTTGCCTACCTGTTTGTCGGCGACGCAGTGACATCGGCCATCTTTGCCATCATCGCAGTTACTATGCTGCCTCACGGAGTGAAAACGAGTCTCAACCAGAGCCGGTGGAGTCTTGCCCTTCGGGATATGGCCAGGAATCGCCACTTCATTGCATTCTTTTTCGCGAATCTACTTGCGACTGCGTTGTTCTTTCAGTGGGGTAGCAGCGTCACTCGATTGCTCGGAGATCTCGGGTATGGAAAATCTGTCTACGGTTGGCTCATGGCTGGGAACGGCTTGCTCATCGCTTTTTTTGAAATACCGATCAGCCAGATGACGCGTCGTCGCTTTCCTCCGCCAATGATTGCCATTGGCTTTCTGCTTTGTGGTATTGGAGTGGGGCTTAATGCTTTCGCGGTTCCCGGTGTCGAGTCGGCATTGGTGATCGTTGCCGTCGCGCTGGTGATTTTTACCACAGGTGAAATGATCAGCCTTCCGATAGCAGGGGCGTGGGTGGCATCTCTCGCACCGGAAAAAATGCGGGGCCGCTACAGTGCCGGTGTGGGATTAACCTGGAACCTTGGGCATGCCGTTGCCCCAGGAGCTGGATTGCTCTTGTACGAATCAGCGCCCCAGCTTCTGTGGTGGGGGGGGCTGGCTCTCGGGGTCATTGCATACGCGCTCATGATCTGGTCGAGCAGGGGATGTGAGAACGAAACGCCGTAGTTATGCCCCGTCGAAATGACTCAACTGGCCACCGTTTTCATCCGATCGGCAGTTCTTGCGTAAAAGAGAACAATCCCGTAATCTTCTGGCATGAGTGACGGACAGCTACGAGTTGGGGGTGAGCGGTATTGGAAAAACCGGGCCGGAGCCGTAGCTCGGCGAGTCAATCTGGGTTGGTGGCTGGACCGGTTCAATCGTCTTCTCGTTGTTGGGCTTGTTCTTTTTGCCGTATCGATTCTCATCCTGCGGAGTTATCGCTCACAACTGATGAATGGTCATCTTCCCGCGATTGCCCTCGCTGCTCTGGTAGGTGTAGCAGTCATCGTTGCATTAATCATTTCACGCAGGAAATTTATTGATCGTGGGGAAGGGCTTGTTCGCCTCGATGATCGACTGTCGCTGTGCAACCGACTTGTCACAGCGGAATCCGGTGTTGGAAAATGGCCGACAATTTCGAATTCGGAACAAGTAGACGCTGCGCCGCGCTGGGCATGGCCGATGGTTTTGCTGCCCTCCTTTCTCGCGACGGTGATCGTGGCTGTGGCCTGGTTTGTTCCTTTGCCGGAAGCCAAGGCAGACGAGCCACTGGTCGTGAACGAGCCGGAGCCGTGGGAGCAGATGGAGGAGTGGATCGATACTCTTGATGAAGAGGAATTGATTGATCCCGAAAGTTTGCGTGAGGTGGAAGAGCGCCTTGAAGAACTCCGAGACCAGCCAGAAGAGGAATGGTTTTCACATGCCAGCATGGAGGCCACCGATACTCTGAAAGAGACGCTCGGACGTGATCTCAAGGAAATGGCAGATGACATGGAAACGCTTGAGCGTGACCTTGAAGCACTTCGCAGCTTTTCCACCGAGATGTCGGAAGAGGGCAAGGAAATGCTGATGCGGGAAATGGAAGAGGCCATGAAGGGCCTGCAGGCCAATGGCCTCGAGATGAATGAAAAACTTGCCAAGCAGCTTGGAAATATTGACCCATCGAAATTGGGGCAGGAGTCGATGAAAAATCTTTCTCCCGAGCAACTCAAGCAGTTGCAGAAGCAATTGGGAGAATGTTCCCAGTGTCTCGGTTCCCTCGAAGGTTTGCCTTCCAGCGAGCCAGGGCAAAAGCTCGGCAATAAACCAGGCCAGCAGCCTGGGAATGGTGGAATTAGCAGGGGGCGTGGCGATGCACCGTTATATTTCGGCGACGAAGAAGATTTGAAAACAAATCAGATCGAAGGTGTAACCAATGAAGACCGCTCAAGTGCAGCTATGGGTGATCTTCTCGCCATAGGTGAAACCGAACACGACGACAAGGAGAGCAATGCCAAAACGTCTCAGGGCGGGGCGGTCGCTTCTCAAGGAAA
>JAKMGR010000301.1 GCA_022424805.1 Verrucomicrobiales bacterium | reverse complement strand
ACTCTGTGGCATGCTCTTGAGCTATTCCTCAAAGGAGCAAACGGCCGCCGTTCTGCCCATGACAATCATTCAGGCATTTCTCGCCGATTTGGAAGACGGAGCCTACGAGGGCTTTCCCAAATTGGGTGTGAACACTTCGCAAATGCTCGACGACACGCTTCGGGAATTCGCAGGCCTCGACGAAGGTGCTGGAGGTATCTTCATCCGCTCAGTATCCAAGCATAGTTCCGCAGAGAAAGGCGGCCTGAAGAAGGGCGACGTCGTTCTCGCTATCGACGGAAAAGCTATTGATTCACGCGGCAACTACGTCGACGAGCAATACGGCAAACTGAGTTTTTCTCACCTCGTCAGCGGAAACGCCAAGGTCGGTGACAAGGTAAAATTCGACATCATCCGAGATCGCAAACCGAAGAGCCTCGAAATCCAGCTGATTCGCAAGGCCCCTCAGGATTTTCTGATCGATCCCTACATGTTCGATCGTGGACCAAAATACGTCATCTTCGGAGGCCTCATTTTTCAGGAACTGACTCTCCCCTATCTTGAAAGCTGGGGTGACGAGTGGGCCAACCGTGCTCCTTTCAAGCTGGTTCACGCAAACGCCAATCCCGAGCAGTGGGAAGAGGAAGGCCGCGAGAAACTCGTCTTTCTCAGCAACGTCCTGAAGACACCCAGCACGCTCGGATACGAGCAGATCAGCTCCGTCGTTCTCACAAAGGTAAATGGCAAGCCGATCAACAAAATCAAAGATCTCTCCGCTGCATTCGCTGAAGTGCCTGAGGACGGCATCCACGTCATCGAGTTTAACGATTTCCCCAAGGTGATCTACGTCGATGAGCGCGCTTCCCAGATGGTGAACCAGCAACTCCTGCAATACGGCATAGGCCAGCTGCAGCGGCTGGAGTAGAGAAGAGCAGCGCACGGCGCAACAACTTGGGCGTGCGTGCAGTGTGTGGTCGAGGGGATCAAATGAGAGCCCCTCACTCTTCCTCACCAGACTCAATCCGAATGATATACTCGCCTTCGCGCTGAAGGTTGAGCCGATCGCGGGCTACCGTTTCGAGGTATTCCTTGTCAGTCTTGAGAAGGCGGTGCTCTGAACTGAGGCGACCTGCGATTTCTTCCTTCTCCTCAACAATCGCGGAGAGGCGGTCCACCTCTGATTGGAGTTCCGCCCGCCGATCGATCTCGGGTCCAAACAGTTTGTAGACAGCGAGACCGAGCAGGACGAAAATTACCACCTCCATGACCCGAGACAATCTTTGCCACACATTGGAAGGCGGCACACAATCCGCACCCTCTTTGGGAAGTGGGAGATCAGGATGGTCTTGGAATTCCGGGTCACGCATAGTTTTGATTTGCGGATATGAAGGCTCCGCCGGGCCCCGTAGTTTTAGACACGCATCTTGCCGCCGTAAAGTGCATCATCACCGAGCTCTTCCTCAATGCGGAGAAGCTGGTTGTATTTTGCGATTCGGTCGGAGCGGCTCAGCGATCCAGTCTTAATCTGACCGGCGTTCGTCGCCACAGCGATGTCAGCAATCGTGCTGTCCTCAGTCTCGCCGGAGCGGTGACTGATCACGCTGGTGTAGCTGTTTTCTTTCGCCAGTTCAACGGCGTCGAAAGTTTCGGTGAGAGAACCGATCTGGTTCACCTTCACGAGAATGGAGTTGGCAACCCCGAGATCGATTCCCTTCTGGAGGAAGTCGGTGTTGGTCACGAAAAGATCGTCTCCGACGAGCTGGGTTTTCTCGCCCATCTTTTCGGTGATGACTTTCCATCCGTCCCAGTCGTTCTCGTCGCATCCGTCCTCAATCGAGATGATCGGATACTTTTCCTGAAGCTCGATGTAGTAGTCGACGAGCTCCTCTGCCGATTTCTCCGAACCGTCGGACTTGTGGAAAACATACTTGCCTTTTTCCTTGTCGTAGAATTCAGAAGAAGCGACGTCGAGAGCAACGAAGATCTCCTCGCCAAATTTGTAGCCGGCCTTGTCGACCGCCTGCTCGATCACCTTGAGTGCATCGTCTGCGGACTCAAGCTTAGGAGCAAATCCACCCTCGTCACCAACTGCAGTGGAAAGACCGCGGTCGTGAAGAACACTCTTCAAGGCGTGGAAGATTTCTGCACCCTGGCGAAGCGCCTCACGGAATGTCGGCGCACCTTTTGGCATGATCATGAACTCCTGGAAGTCGATCGGAGCATCGGAGTGCGATCCACCGTTAATGATATTCATCATCGGAACGGGAAGAACCTTTGCGTTTGGTCCGCCGAGATACTTGTAAAGCGGCATGCCAAGCTGATTCGCAGCTGCGTGAGCCGCGGCAAGAGAAACACCAAGGACAGCATTCGCTCCAAGTTCCTTTTTGTTCGCCGTTCCATCAAGATCGAACATCGTTTTGTCGAGTGCAGTCTGCTCAGTCGCATCCATGCCAACGAGCTCAGCACAGATTTTTTCATTCACTGCAACAACTGCCTTCTGAACGCCTTTTCCGAGATAGCGATCCTTGTCACCGTCGCGCAGCTCCCAAGCTTCGTGTTCTCCGGTACTCGCTCCGCTGGGAACGGCAGCACGGCCAATAGCTCCGCCTTCGAGTTCCACATCTACTTCTACGGTCGGGTTTCCACGGGAATCCACGATCTCGCGGCCTCGAACGTTTTGAATCGTCGTTTCTAGCATGATTTTATTGGGTTAGTTTCGTATTGATTATGAAATCTTCAATATCAAAATGACTGAAATTATAGTCACTTCAGCATAGGTTGTAACTGCGCCAGCGGTAAGCGAAAAGAGGCGATTTGCAAGCAGCAACCTTGGAAGGGAAACCCGAACGGAGAGATTACTCTCCCACCGCCGCATTACCAAAAAACTCCTGCAGCGGTTCGCGCAGTGGCTCTTTGAAAATCACAGCAATCGCAAGAAGCAGAATCGCGATAACCAGCCAGATGTAGCCGATCAGCATACCAATCGCTCCGAGCGTCTGCCCGGGCGCCGGCTGCACCAGACTGCGACGCGCTTTTGCCTGAGAAAGATGACCGCAAATTATCGCGATCGGCGCGAAGAGAATTCCAAAAGGACAGGTCACGACTGCTAGAACAGCTGTGACGATAGAAATTGCGCCCGTAACAGGAGAAGGAACAACCGCTTCTTCTTCCTCTTCTTCAAAATCCTCAGATGCCGTGCTGTTAATAATCTCAGTCGCCAGGCCTTGCGAAGCATTCTGTGTCTGCGGAACAATATCGTCGAGCGCACCCTCTTCGAAGGTAGCTTTCGGCAGCGCTTCATCTGCCGCAGCCGGGATAGGCTTTGGCTTCGGGCGCTCTCGAGGCGGAACCGGATCTATGGGTCCCGTCGCTGCAGGCTCGCTTCTCTTGCCTGGAAATTGAATGCTGGCCGAGCAGATTGGACACTCCACAACAGTTCCATGGAAAGTCTCGTCTCCGGAGACCTTTTGTCCGCACTTGGGGCATGCCACTTTGATTGTCGCCATCTCTTCATTCACTCTACGTTTACGATCAACGCGGAATGACTATGAAAGCGGATTCGGGACTGGGTGCAAATGAAATTACAAAAGGCTTTCCCGGCAAAATTCGGTCACAAGAAATCTGCTTGCCGAGTCTACGAAGGGGGCGGACCCTATTCATAAGATGAAATCGATTCCTCTCATCGTTTTGATTACTGTTGTTTTTGTGCTTTCAGCGTGCCAATCTCGAACCCCTGCTGACAACACTGCGCTAATTTCAGCCGCTGCCACCCCGCAACTTTCTGACAGCGAGTCGTCGTTCATTGCGCCCAAAAAAACTGATGCTGCCGAATCTCGAGGCCAGGCCTCTGTGAAGCCCTATCCATTCCGAACCTGCGCTGTGCAGATCAATCGCCCCTTCAAAAACGGAAAGCCGAAATACCGCCGGGTTTATCAAGGGTACGAAGTCCTCATTTGCTGCGATCCCTGTTTGAAAGCTTTCGATGCATATCCGGACGCCTTCATGCCGCGCATTAAGGAAGCCGTCGCGGCAAAGGAAGCCCGGCAGGCAGGCTGACAGAGTCTCCAATCCCCATTTTCAATTCAGACAACAGGAGTTCGCGCCATGTCACGATATTTCTTCGCCCTTGGAATAGCTTCCGCACTGTAGGCTTCCGTCCTGCTACCCGCACAGGATGAAAGCGTATTCCCCGGCATCACCGAGCGCTTTGCAAATCCCGATCTCGATCCTAAATCCTTCGTTGAACGTTTCGAAAAAGAGGGCTGAGAAGTATTTCAAAGCGAAAAAGCCAGTTTCGAACTCGTCGAGGACTTCGATCTTTTTGAAGAAAATTATTTCCTGATGTTCCGGAAAAAGGTGGAGTAGTCGCATGACTCGATTTGCCACCGTCGCCTTTGTTCTGACACTCGGCTTTAGCACTGCCCTCGCCGCCGACCTTCCCAACATCATCTATGTCCTCACGGACGATCTCGGGATCGGCGATCTCTCCTGCTACAACGCGGAATCAAAGATCCAGACTCCCTTTGTCGATCGGCTTGCCGGGGAAGGAATGCGATTTACCGATGCCCACACCCCTTCCGCCGTTTGCACGCCGACTCGCTACGGGATTCTGACCGGGCGCTACTGCTGGCGGACGCGATTGAAATATCGAGTCCTCGATGGGTTCGACCCCCCGCTCATCACCGAAGATCAGGTCACCGTTCCCTCGCTCCTGCAGGACGCGGGCTACGACACCCACTGTGTCGGCAAGTGGCATCTAGGGATGCAATGGACCGACAAAGAGGGTAACCCGGTCCCAGCCGTTCCCATCGATCGCAAAACCCCACCCCGTCCGGGCAAAGACGTCGACTACACCATTCCCGTCACCGGTGGTCCGGTCGCTGTTGGCTTCGACACCTGGTTCGGGATTTCGGCCTCCCTCAATATGTCGCCGTTCTGCTACATAGTGAATGATCGTCCCTATCGACTTCCCATCCTTCATCACGAGCGAGTTCGCACCGAATTTATCACCGTCGACGAGGGAGTCCGCTCGCCCGATTTCTCCATTTACGGCGTGATGCCCCGCTTCGCTGGAGAAGCGGTCCGCATTATTGAAGAGCAGGCAAAAAACCCGGACGAACCCTTCTTTCTCTACGCTCCCCTCTCGTCGCCTCACCTTCCCGTTGTCCCCAACGAAGAGTATCGTAACGCGAGTGAGGCAGGTCTCTACGGAGATTTCGTCGTCGAAACCGATGCCTTTCTCGGTGCCGTTCTCGAAGCACTCGACCGCACTGGGACTGCCGAAAACACCATAGTTGTTTTCACTTCTGACAATGGCGGCCTCTATCATTGTTGGGAGCCGAAGGAAGCTGACGATGTAGCGAACTACAAATTGCGGGGGCGCGGCATGGCGATGAAAGAATTTGGCCACCAGGGCAACATGCACCTGCGGGGCACCAAAGCCGACATCTGGGAGGGCGGCCACCGCGTCCCCTTTGTCGTCCGCTGGCCCGGCAAAACACCGGCCGGAACGGTGAGCAACGAACTCATCGAGCTGACCGATCTACTCAACACCTGTGCTGCCATCACCGGGACCGAATTGCCGAAAAGTGCTGGGCCCGATGGACGAAATATTCTCCCCGCTCTGCTCGCCAAAAAGCCGGAAGAACCCGTCCGCAAATTTGCCGTGCACCATTCGCTCTGGGGAGTGTTTGCGATTCGCAAAGGCCCCTGGAAAATGATCCCTCATCGCGGATCAGGTGGATTCACCTTTCCGAAGGAGCTGGATCCCGCAAAAGTGGGTGGGCCGGAGGGGCAACTGTATCATTTGGAAGATGACCCGTCGGAGACGAAGAATCTCTGGAATGAGGAGCCGGAGGTCGTTGAAGAATTGCGAGAGATGTTGCAGACGGTGCAGGATGCTGGTCACTGAATGACGCTAGAGCCGAGCGACTTACGAGATGGTATAGTCTCTAACCGAATGGCCGCTTACCAATCATCCCGACGCGATTTCCTTGTCGCTTCGACGACCGGAATCGCCGGGTTTCGATTTGGCACTTCTGCGTTCGGAGCGGGCGGCGCGCCTGCAGCTCCTGCTAATGCCTCAGCGAAAACGACGATCCTCTTTTTTCTCTGTGGAGGTTCTTCTCACGTCGACATGTGGGATGTGAAACCGGATGCACCATCCGAATACCGCAGCCTCTTTCGCCCCATACAAACAGCGGCACCGGAAATCCATCTCAGCGAGCATCTCCCAATGACGGCGAAGGTTGCGGACAAACTAGCGATCGTTCGCTCGGTAACTGACGGTGGCCGGGCTACAGGCGATCATCATGCTGGCTACTACTACAATCTCACCGGTCACGCCCCGGATCAGTCTTTCAAAATCAAAGGCAACGATAGGCGCCCCGAGCCAGACGACTGGCCATTCATGGGAAGCGTAATTGGATCGCGCCGCCCTCCCCATCCTAATTTGCCGCAGGTCATTTCACTGCCGCACAAACCAAGCCGCCCGCCCTACACTCGACCTGGACAATTCGCCGGGAAACTCGGCCCCCTGCACGATCCCCTCTACCTGCTCGGAGATCACGCCGAGCCGATGAAAATCTCAGCTCCTTCTCTTCGCCTGCAAACGAGCAAAGGACGACTTGAGGACCGTGCCGAACTTCTCCACGCCCTCGACAAAGCTCGTTCCGATCTTGATGCAAATGCGAAGGTCAGCGACTTCAGCGAGTATCACAATCAGGCCTTTTCCCTGCTTTCCTCTTCGACAACTTCTGCCGCCTTTGATCTCGAAACGGAATCCGAGGCCACCAAGGAACGCTACGGAAAGACGATCAACGGCATGAGCCTTCTCATGGCGCGGCGCCTCGCCGAGGCAGGCGTTCCGTTTATCACCGTTTTCTGGAGAGAGAATCTCGACATCAAGACGAAGTGCCGCAGCGCCGGCGGTTGGGATACCCACGGCAATAATTTCAACTGCCTTGCCGACCACCTTCTTCCGGAATTTGATCGTGGCTACTCCGCCTTGATCGATGATCTCTCCAATCGCGGCATGCTCGACGAGACGCTCGTTCTCGTCTCCAGCGAAATGGGAAGGAAACCGAAAATTGGCGACCGGAGATCCGGCGGAGTATCCGGAGCCGGACGCGACCACTGGACTGCCTGCCAA
>JAKMGR010000298.1 GCA_022424805.1 Verrucomicrobiales bacterium | reverse complement strand
TCAATCTTTCGGATTTCTTGAGTCTTCTCCATTTCACGATACAGTCCCGCATTTACACTGACTGCCTCTTTACTCCATGCTAGCCGTTCTATCCCCTGCCAAAACGCTCGACTACGACAGCACTTGTCCGAACCATCGACCGACTCAGCCTCGCTTTCTCGACGACTCGGCTGAACTGATCGGGACTATTCGCAAACGTTCCCGCCCTCAATTACGTGAGCTGATGGGAATCAGCGAAAAGTTGGCCGACCTGAATTTCCAGCGCTACAAAGAATGGGATCGCCCTTTCAGTGAGGACAATGCGCGCGCTGCGATCCTAGCGTTCAAGGGCGATGTCTACACGGGTTTCGACTTTTCCCAGTATTCGACAGCCGACTTTCACTATGCCCAGAAGCATCTCGCGATACTCTCCGGTCTCTATGGCATGTTGCGACCGCTCGACCTGATACAGCCCTATCGGCTCGAAATGGGCACCCAACTGAAAACCAAGCGAGGAACGAATCTCTATGAGTTCTGGGGAGACTCTCTGACTCTAGGAGTAAATCGAGCTCTGGAGGATTCTGGGGCTACTACTTTAGTAAATCTCGCATCAAATGAGTATTTCAAAGCAATCCAGCCCGAAGCGATTCAGGGCGAGATCATCACGCCCATATTCAAAGATCTGAAAAACGGCACCTACAAGTTCATGAGCTTCTACGGGAAAAAAGCGCGCGGTATGATGGCAGACTTTATAGTTCGGGAGCGAGTCGAAAGCCTCGCCAAGCTCAAGAAATTCAAAACCGGAGGTTACCGCTACAACGCGGACCTGACCGAGGGCAACAAATGGGTGTTCACTAGGGACGCAGTCCCTAAGGCGGCTTAGTATCCTGTTCCAGCGCCTTCATGCGATTCATCCTTCCATTTCCTTCCTTTCTCCTGCTTGCCACGGTCTTTATGTTTCCGTTGTCAGCACAGGATGAGCGAGGGAAAGAATCTACGATCGAGGAGGCGGCTCAGTCCGGCGTCGCTATCAAGCTCGACATTTCCCGTCGTCACCTGCGAAACTTTCTGACCGATGAGGAAGCACTGGAGGCCTACGGTTATGACGATGCGAAGCGGGAGAATCTGCATGGGGCCTTCATGATCGGTTCCCCCGGCGCTCGTTATGTCGCGATCTGGGATCCAACTGCAGCGCGACTCATTGGTGTTCTGGATATTCAGCCCCCCAAGAAGGAACAATCCAAGGAGCAGGAGAAAGCTGACAACGCTGACTTGAAGAAAGAAGATGCCGAAAAGGAGGAGCCTTCCGGTCCTTCTCACTACATATACAGCGCGGAGGGCCTCCCACCATTTCAGGAATCGAGTGGTGCATTCGGCAAGCCTGAGTATTTCGGATTTCGCGTTGTAGCGGGGCGACCTGAATTTCTCTACACTCACGGTTCGCTACGAATTGAAGAAATGATCTGGCTGGAAGACGAAGGCAAAGTGTTGAA
This sequence comes from Verrucomicrobiales bacterium, assembly GCA_022424805.1. Taxonomy (GTDB): domain Bacteria; phylum Verrucomicrobiota; class Verrucomicrobiia; order Verrucomicrobiales; family DEV007; genus Arctic95D-9. The sequence goes on along the minus strand of JAKMGR010000298.1, from coordinate 8,405 downwards.
GCAGCGGTTCTCAATCCGAAGCCCGCAAAATGACGCGCAAATCGCCGTAGTCAGTGACTGGAAGGACCGAATTACTCACAGCGTTGGTGAATGGGACGGCTCAGCCCTGAATGTCTCTAAAGATGAGGCGGGGGATATCGAACTCAGCTATCAACTTGAGCCAGCGGAGTCCGAATCAAAAAAGGAGAAGGAGGAATGATTTCGCAAATGAGAAACCATCGCCTGATCCTCCAGCTCTTTGGATTCATCACCTGTGCCTGCATTGCGACCGCAGTTGCTCAGGATGATACCACATCGGAACGCGCTGTGATCCAGATCAAACCGCAGGAGGGAATTCCCACGGTGCGGGCTATTGCTCCGGTCGACAAGAACAATGTGTTTTTCCTCAATAATCGTGGCCAGATCGGAGTCGCAAAATTCTCCCCGGGACTGAGCCTGATCGGATGGGAATACTACTCGGAGGTCAAGTTGAACTCCCTGCCCTTCCTCGCTGCTGGTCCTGAGTATTCCGTCATTACGGGCTCGCCTGACGAAATAACCCAGGCATTCGACACGGACGGAGACGTCGAACTCTGCTTCTACCAAGCGCTGATTCGCGATTGGGTGGGCCGTAGCGAGGGCGTCACGATCACAGCAGGACCGGTCGCCGATCCTTTTGGCCGATTGCTCTTCGCTCTATCCCCTCATCTGGAAGCGCCAGAGGACGGGGTAGAAGATAAGAAAGAAGAAGAGGAAAACACGGAATCTCCAGAGCAACCCAAGTCCAAGGCAACTCCGAAGGCACGCATCGTCTCATGGACCCCAGGTGCGGAGGAACTCGTCACCCTGACCGAGAGCAGACTGTCGATAAGTTCTTTCTCGATTGGCCGCGGCGGCCTTCTAGCCTGCCTTCTCTCGATGCCGGGCTACGATGGTGGTTACTACGTTTCTCTGACGCAATTACCTGCGCCACCGCCTGAGGCACCCGCCACGCCTCCCCAATCGATCCCGTTCACGCTGCCTTCCCTCCTGATTCCCGCTGAACTCACTCGCAGCACGCCGCCGACCCAGCTCGTGTTTTGCGCCATGGAAGGAAAGGAAAAGCTGCTCGCTCTCTGTCCAGCATCAAAGCAGATTATCGAAATCGTTCCCGAGTCTGTTAACGGCACATGGCAAGGTTCAATCCTACTGAATCGCATTACGAAAATGCCTATTGAAGCGGTCGTCGAAATTGCTCCGGGAGCCATTCTTGGCGGAGGAGATTCGGGGTTCATTCCCCTCGATGTGGAAAATGACACCTTCAAAATCAAACGCGTCGAAATTCTCGCTGAAGGGATTTCGCTGGATTTCACCGATGCGGTTGATCGAGCCATCGCATCGAAGCCCGAAAATTACGCGGTGCGGGCGATTTCTATGAATGGTGGAAACGCCCCTATCACAGTGCGACCGGTAATCGAATCCGATGGCCGATCTGTTATTCTCCGAACCAGTCGGATCACCGAAGGCACCGTCATTCAAGTGACCTGCCCTAATGTAGTTTCTGAGAATGGTGCCTCACTGCTGAGCTCGGCAGTCTACTACACCGTTCATCAGCGAGCGGAGTAGCAGTCCTGAGTCGAAGCACAAAAAAGCCGATCCCGCTTTCAAAGGATCAGCTTTCGAAAGAGTTGTTAAGGAAAATTTGGTCTCTCGACTGTTTAGTCCAGGAGATCGGCAGGAACATTTCCGCCGTTTTCTGCGAGTTTCTTCATGACCTGCTTGTGCAGCCAGATGTTCATCTCAGCCGAACCTTTGCTATCGATATCTGCCTGGCTGTATCCAAGCTCAAGAGCGAGCTCTTTGCGATCACCGTAGCTGCTGACCATACCGACCAACTTCATGAGGTCGACAATGGAACGGCGCCAATCGAGATCTTCAGGATGTGCCGCTTCCATTTCCGTGAGGATAGCCTCAACATCAACTGGCTCCGCTGGTTCGGCTTCCTCTGCTGCAGCTGGTGCTACCTCTCCATCTTTCTTGCCGAAGATTCGGCCCATTAATTTGGAAAAGATACTCATTGACCGGGATTCTACTTATTGGGCAGAACGTGATTAGTTTCAAGATCGCCTTTCCTGAATTTTATTTTCCCTGAATTGCTTCCCACTCTTTTCCGGCTACCATTCCTCACGTTTATGAAAACGCCCGCACCAGCACTTGCCATCTTGATTCTGGCATTCTGCAGCACGCCGCTCTTCACCGGTGGGCAGGGGATTGGGCTCTTCCGGCAGGATCCAGCTGCGGCTGTTATCCGGAAGGCAAAGCGTTACAATCTCGTTGCCGTAAAAGATGCCGTTCCCGGTGTAATCATCGACATGCGTTACAAGATTACCTCTGCTTCCGGAAAGCCGTTGTATCGAAACGAGATGCCCTGCCTCGTTCATCGTTCTTCCGGCCAAAAGCTGCACCGGGTAAACAAAGCACTGAAAGAACACGGCTACGCACTGAAAATCTGGGACGCCTGGCGACCACCTGAAGCGCACATTGCACTTTGGAATGCGGTCAAAGATCCGCGCTACGTCGTCTCACCCAGCAAGGGCTTTTCTTGGCACTGCTACGGTATATCGATCGATCTGACCCTGGTGAAAACCGACGGAACTCCTGTCGCCATGCCATCCAAATTCGATGAGTTCTCCGATAAAGCGAAATCCAATTACACCGGGAGCGATACGGAAATTCAAAAACGCGTTGAGCTACTTCAAACCCTGATGAAAGAGGCCGGCTTCCGCACGATCGAGTCCGAGTGGTGGCACTTCGACGACATGAAAGCTCAGGGTGGCATCCGCCGAGTCAATGCCGCCGATCTCGGCATAAGGATGCCACAGCCATAATTGATCTTTCCATTCCCTGGCTGAATCTAGCCATGTCCACGATTTTTCGATGGAACAGATAGCAACAGACATTGTTCGAACCCTGCAGGAAGCAGGCCACGAGGCCCTCTTCGCAGGTGGCTGTGTGCGCGATCGCCTCCTCGGCAACGAACCAAAAGACTTCGACATCGCGACTTCAGCGACGCCGGATGAAATTCTGAAGCATTTTCCAAAAGCCGGAACGGTTGGCGCTCATTTCGGCGTCGTCCTGGTCAAGCGTGACGGGCACCACTTCGAGATCGCTACCTTTCGCGAAGATGGTAAATATTCAGATGGTCGCCGCCCCGACAACGTTGTTTTCTCAACCGCCGAAAACGATGCCCGTCGTCGGGATTTTACGATCAATGGAATGTTCCATGATCCTATCGCGAACAAAACCATCGACTACGTAGAAGGAGAAGACGACCTTGCATCAAGTTTGATTCGCTGCATCGGAAATCCGGGGGATCGCTTTCGCGAAGACTACCTCCGACTCCTGCGAGCGATTCGTTTCTCTACCAGTTTTGAATTTGAAATTGAAGAAAACACCTGGCGCGCAATTCGCGATACAGCTGAGAATATCCAGCACATCAGTCCCGAACGAATCCGCGAAGAACTTGACCGAATCTGGGTGAGCCCGCATCGCTTGCAGGGATTCGACCTGCTCGTTGAGTCCGGATTGATGAAGATACTCCTCCCGGAGATTCTCGACCTGCAAGGCTGCGAACAGCCCCCGCAATGGCATCCCGAGGGAGATGTTTTCATCCACACTCGGCTGATGCTATCACATCTCCCCAAAGACGCGAGCCTTCCTCTCGTTCTTTCCGTGCTGTTTCACGATATTGCCAAGCCCGCTACTTTTACCTACGAGCCGGATGAGGATCGGATTCGATTCAATGGGCACGACAAAATCGGCGCGGATATGACCCGCGAAATCCTGCTTCGTTTTCGCTATTCGAACGCTGTCATCGACTCTGTCACCTCTGCCGTAAAGAATCACATGAAGTTCAAGGACGTGCAGAAAATGCGCTCTTCTACTCTTAAGAGGTTCATGGCGCGCGACGGATTCGACGATGAGCTCGCACTCCATCGAGTCGACTGCCTCGGTAGCAACGGAAATCTCAGTAACCACGACTTTGTCGTCGCAAAGCTGGATGATTCCGCAGCCGAACCGCTCGTCCCCCCCCCTTTCATTACGGGGCATGATCTCATCGATCGAGGAATGGAACCCGGGCCGGTGTTTAGAGAGATTCTCCGGGCAGGACAGGATCTGCAATTAGAGAAAGAACTGGAGTCTCGCGAAGCTGCACTGCTTTGGCTTGATGCCGAGCTGGAAAGGCGATGAACAAATTCAAAGTCTTCTCAACCTTTACGAGTTGACGAATTCCTGCATCTCTTGTCCAATGAAGTGACGGTTTCGGTCCCCATGAACCCCTATTGTTTTCCCCGATTTTTAGTCGCGACTACACTGCTCGCACTCACAACCCTGTCGCATCCCTGTTCCGCGAAGGATGGCAAAACAGAAATCACGATGTGGCAGGACGTGTCCGAGTGGGGCATCGAAGGTCAAGGCTGGAGCCCGGCGGAACTCACCGCGCGTTACGATCGCCTGCCAGCCAAGGCTGAGAAAATTGTCCGCAAAGCAGTCTGGGGACTCAGCCGACACAGTGCCGGGCTTTCCTTTCGCTTCAACACCGACGCGACCGAGATCAAAATTCGCCACCGTGTCGGCAGCAGCAAAATTGCGATGGCTCACATGCCCGCTACCGGCGTCAGTGGAATCGACCTCTATGCCTTGGACGATGGAGAGTGGAAGTGGGTTGCCGTGACCCGCCCTGCGAGTGTCGACACCACCTACACGATCAGTGGCATCGATCCGGGGATGCGCACCTACATGGCCTACCTGCCACTTTACAATTCATCGACCAAAGTCGAAATCGGCGTCCCTAACGGAACCACTCTTCAGCCCGTCGAGCCTCGCAAAGAAAAGCCGATTGTGTTTTATGGGACATCAATCACCCACGGGGCCTGCGCCTCACGTCCAGGGATGGCTCATCCATCGATTCTCGGACGACGATTCGATCTGCCTGTCATCAATCTCGGTTTTTCCGGAAACGGAAAAATGGAAACCGAAGTTGGTGCTCTCCTAACCGAAATCGATGCCGCCATTTACGTGATTGATTGCCTCCCGAACATGAACTCCTATGAAGTGGAAAAGCGCACCGGACCGCTCGTGAAACAACTCCGCGAAGCTCGTCCCGACACTCCCATCATCCTCGTCGAGGATCGCTCTTTCACCAACTCCTGGCTCTTCGCATCGCGCCGCAACCATCACGCCGCTAGTCGCGCGGAGTTGATTCGAGCTTTCGACAGCCTCGTATCCACCGGCGTGAAAAACCTCTACTACCTTGAAGGTGATGCACTTCTTGGAGACGACACCGAGGGAGCCACCGACGGCTCCCACCCCAACGATCTTGGATTCATGCGTCAGGCCGATGCCTTTGAGCCGATTTTGAAAAAAGCATTGGGACGATAGCCAATCCCACGCGTAACCTGTTCTAATATCTACCTTCCCACCCACTATTATGGAATTAATTATCATCGGAGCCATCGTGCTCGTCGCCCTGATCATCGGACTTGTTCTGATGAAATTCATCGGAATCTGGATTCGCGCCCGCGTTTCCAACGCCCCCGTTGGCTTGCTGAACCTCGTCGCGATGTGGATTCGAAAAGTCTCTCCATCCCTCATCGTAGACAGCCGCATTACCGCAGCCAAGGCAGGTCTCAATTTCTCGACTGACCAGTTGGAGGCCCATTACCTGGCCGGCGGTCACGTTGACGATGTTGTCCTTTCCATGATCGCTGCCGACAAGGCTGGCATTCCTCTCACTTTCGACCGTGCCTGCGCGATTGACCTTGCCGTGAAAGGAACTTCCAAGACAGTGCTTGAAGCCGTAAGAACATCCATCAATCCCGCTGTGATCGACTGTCCCGGTGGCGGCAAGAAAATCGATGCGGTTGCCCGCGATGGTATTCAGCTTCGCGCTCGCGCTCGAGTCACAGTTCGAACCAACCTCGAACGCTTCGTAGGTGGTGCGACCGAAGAGACCATCATCGCTCGTGTGAACGAGGGCATCGTGACCTCTATCGGTTCTGCGCAGTCTCACAAGGACGTTCTCGAAAACCCCGACCACATCTCCCACCGGGTTCTTGAGCGTGGACTCGACGCTAACACCCAGTTCGAAATTCTTTCGATCGATATTGCAGACGTCGACGTCGGTGAAAATATCGGAGCGACCCTCCAGGCCAGCCAGGCCGAGGCCGACAAGCAGGTTGCCCAGGCGAAAGCTGAGGTCCGCCGCGCCGCGGCTGTCGCAACCGAGCAGGAAATGTCAGCTCGCACTCAGGAAATGCGCGCCAAGCTCGTCGAGGCCGAGGCAGAAATTCCCATGGCCATTGCTGAAGCTTTCCGTAGCGGAAACCTCGGAGTAATGGATTATACGAATTATCGCAACATTGTCGCCGACACCCAGATGCGCCAGAGCATTGCCGACGAGGTCAGCGAAGATGAGGACGAAGATCCTCACAATCCATAATTCTCTCGGATCCAACAGGGGCAGATCGACCACCCAGCAGGGTTAGGTCAGCGGCGCAACCCCGTTAGATTCAGCCCTCATCCCTTTCTAGCACATGGACGACATCCCCTGGATCTACGTGGTGATGATTTTCATCGCCTTTGTTAGCTGGGTGTCGAATCGTGTTAAAGAAGCCGCCGCATACCGGCGTCAAATGCGGGCTGAGCGTTCGGCTGCCGAACGTTCGAGGCGCACGACGCAGGCTCCCGAATACGATTCTCCGTATCGTCAGGAGCCTCCGCAACGTCAGCCGGAGCGCAGCAAACCTGAGCCGGAGCCAGTGGAGCCGCAGTCCTACGAAGACATCTTCCGAGAGTTGCAGCGACAAGTCAGCGGAGAGCCTGAGCCGATACAGCAGAAAACTCCACCACCTCTGCCCCCGCAGTCGCAAGAGGCAGAGCAGCCTGTCGGAGCGATGCCCAAAATGCCCAGCGCGCCTCTACAGCCCTCCCCCGCAATGGGAGTGACAGGAAAGAAAAAGCGGAAAAAGTCAACTACCCAAGGCGAAACCGCCACCGCACTGACCGGAATCCTCCGTAATGGCAATCAGTTGCGAAACGCCCTCATTCTGAAAGAGGTATTGGATAAGCCCGTTTCGATGCGGCGGTGAGTGTGATTACGGAACTTACCCAAAAAATCTTTCTACAATTGCAGGAGTCACTGCGGCTATCGCCAGCAACCCCAGCCCCGCCAGCACGAGGCTCGAAAGCAGCACGAACGCCCCTTCAAATGCGATCAGTCCTCGCAAGGTCGCGGATGAAACACCGAGATGTCGCAGGTGCTGAAACTCCTCATTACGCAGTCGATGGGACAAGATGAACACCATTGCACCAATCGCGAGAGTTCCGATTCCAACAGCGACGAGGAGCCAGAGAACGACACGTTGCACGGCAAATACCGTCGCAAATAATTCATCCATTTCCTCGGTCGGCGTAATGAGTTGTCTCAAATCGGAATTGACGAATCGCCCCTTCAAGAGCGCTTGCTCTTTTGCCCCGTGAGGCGTCACGATGGCAGCCGTGATCGGGAAACTTCCATCTTCCCCGTGAAAATGAAATGAGCCGATGTTCTCCGGTGTTATCTCGTTGTATTCCACGATGGAGGCATTCAATCGAATTACTCCGTCATCTTCTTGAGCGATCAGTTGATCCTTATCGGCCGCCTCAGCGTCGTCGTGCCCGTGACCGAGCCCTTCGATAATCCAGGTCGTCTTCAAATCAGTCAAAATGGCGCTATCATCTGGTGAACCGGTCGGCTCGAGGATGCCACAGACGGTCATTTTCAGGGGATAGACTCCGGCGATATCGAAGAGCGTCTCCGGTGAGGAAATGATCGCGTCGCCTACCGAAATCCCCTTTTTCTCTGCCACCACAGCCCCGACAACGCATTCGCCCGGACGAACGGGAGCACGGCCATCCTGATAGGCAAACTTTCGAAAGAAGAAATAGTCGAGCGTTGTCCCAACAATTCGATGATCGCCTGCCGTGTAGCGAACATAAAGCGGGATGATGCTGGCAAGCTCGCTTTGGGACAGTTCATCGGCTTCACTCCTGGGAAAGGTTGCTATCCTAGGCTTGGTGAAATACAGAGCATTGAACGTTAACTCGAGCGCACTGCCAGAGTGCCCTAGAACGAGTGAGGTATCAGCAGCGCGGGAACGTAATTTCTCTTCCACCTCGGAAACGACCAGAGCAATCGCGGCAGGCAAAAGCCAAACGAGAGTGAAAGCGCTGATCAAGAGGATCGTTTTCGCGCGGTTGCGGGCAAGATAGCGCGAGCCCAGATAGAATACACCACGCCAGTTCATGCCCCGGCCTCCTTTCGCAGGTCGAGCAAGTTTACGACTCGGTCAAAGCGACGCTCAAGTTCTGGTTCGTGGGTAATCATAACCACGGTCGAGCCAATC
>JAKMGR010000224.1 GCA_022424805.1 Verrucomicrobiales bacterium | reverse complement strand
CCGTGCTTCGATTTTGACGAACCAAAAACTCGATGATGCCAGAATACAGGCAATCAACCCAAGTCCGTCGCGGGCAAGCGGGAGTTCACCCCCTCCAAATCGAAAACAAAATGCGGAGAATGGAGCGGCAGATTCCACCCTGCCTGATTGGCGCACTATTACAAAAAATCTTCCGCTCCTCTACTCCCACTCAATACTCGCAGGAGGCTTCGTCGAGATGTCGTAGAGGACGCGGTTCACGCCCGGCACCTCGTTCAAAATCCGATTCGATATCTCGCCGAGCAATTCGTAGGGAAGGTGAACCCATTCCGCTGTCATTGCGTCCTCACTTGTTACGGCGCGAAGGCTGAGGGCATACTCGTAGCTTCGCTCATCGCCTTTTACGCCGACCGTTTTTGTCGGAATCAGAGCGGCATATGCTTGCCAGACAGAATCATAGAAATGACGATCGCGGAGCAGGCCGATAAAAATATCATCTGCCTCGCGAATGATTTTCAGCTTCTCCTCCGTAACCTCACCCGGGCAGCGCACAGCCAGTCCCGGACCAGGAAAGGGATGGCGACCAACGACTCGCTCGGGCAATCCGAGAACACGACCGAGCTCGCGAACCTCGTCTTTGAAAAGCTCGTCGAGCGGCTCGATCACCCGGCCCGCCTCTTTGAGTTCCATGATCTTGTCAACTCGGTTGTGGTGCGTCTTGATTGTCGAAGCGATCGATCCGCTCGTGGCGCTCTCGATCACGTCGGGATAAAGAGTGCCCTGTGCCAGCAGTTCCACATCGTCTCCGACAGCGTCAAAAAAGACCTGCACAAACAACCGCCCAATAATACGGCGCTTTTCTTCTGGGTCAGAAACACCTGCGAGGGCATCTAGAAAAAGCTTTGATGCATCGATGGTTTCGATTTCGATCCCAACTTCTCTGAAAAGCGATTCGACTTCAGCAGGTTCATCTTTTCGTGACAAGCCTGTGTCGACGAAAATATTGCGCGTATCGATTTGAGCTTCATGAAGCAGAGCTGCCAGCACCGATGAGTCAACGCCACCGGATACACCGCAGACGACTTTTCGACCATTCACCTCGGCACGAACCCGCTCGACCAGTTTGTCTTTAAACGAAGAAATCGCAAAAGTGGGTAGGTCGGTTGCGCGGTTGAGGAAATTCTGAAGGATCTGCGTTCCCTCATCGGTATGAGAAACTTCCGGGTGAAATTGGATGCCGAAAAACTTGTCGTTCCACCGCAGCGCAACAGGAACGCCTTCGAGATTTCGCCCCATTACTTCGCAGCCGTCAGGAAGCTCGCTGACCGTATCCGAGTGGCTCATCCAGATCTGTGAGTGGCCTTCAAGATCAGAAAAAATGCCGTCAACACCATCCTCGGGCATGAGCGTAGCGGGACCGTATTCCCGCGTATTTCCGGGAGCGACAGTGCCACCAAACTTGGTATTCAAAAGCTGCATTCCATAGCAGACCCCGAGGACCGGAACTCCCATTTTGACCAGATAATCAAAGTCGATGTCAGGCGCGTCATCTTCCAGGGTCGAACGCGGTCCGCCAGACAGAATCACAGCGGCTGGATCGCCTGTTTGATCAAGTTCCGAAGGCTGATAAAGACGGGAAAAATACCCGAGCTCGCGAATGCGTCGCACGATGAGCTGAGTATACTGCGAACCATAATCAATGACGGCAATGGGATGTTCCATGAGAATAGAGTGAAGGCAGGAGAAGAGATCGAGTAATTCAAATCAGCTCGATTGCTGATAATTGACCGGCTCTTCCGTTATCGTGATGTCATGCGCGTGGCTCTCTTTCAAGCCGCCTGAGGTGATGCGAACAAACTTCGCACGCTCACGCAAATACTGAAGATTCTCCGCGCCGACGTAGCCCATACCGCTGCGAAGTCCACCGAGAAGCTGAAAAACGGTATCCGCAAGTGGCCCTCGGTAGGGAACGCGTGCTTCGACACCTTCGGCGACTAGTTTTCCAGACGAATTCTGCCCGTAACGATCCCCTGATCCTTTTCGCATCGCCTTTTCCGAGCCCATACCTCGATACTCTTTCCAGGCTCGCCCCTGGTGATTGACCATTTCGCCGGGGCTCTCGCGACATCCGGCCAGAAGGGATCCCAGCATTACCAGATTTGCTCCCGCAGCCATAGCTTTTACGACATCGCCAGAATACCGAATTCCACCGTCAGCGATGAGCGGAATGCCTTTCTCGTGGCAAACCGGAGCCACATTCTGAATCGCAGTGAATTGCGGAGTGCCCACCCCGGCAATGACACGGGTTGTGCAGATTGATCCGGGTCCAACGCCCACCTTCACTGCTGCCGCGCCTGCAGCAATGAGGTCTTTGGCTCCGTCAGCGGTGACGACATTTCCGGCTACCACCGGTTTGCCGTGATCACTGTTAATTTTCTCAATAACAGAAAGAACTCGTTCGGTATGTCCTGTAGCAGCGTCGATGAAAACGGCATCCGCACCAGCTTCAATGACTCCTGCGGCACGATCGAAACAATCTGGGCCCACACCGATTGCAGCACCAACACGCAGACGGCCATGCCTGTCTTTTGCTGAGTTCAAATACATGTCGCGCTTCTCGATATCCTGAGCCGTAATCAGTCCCGTCAGCCGTCCCTCTTCGTCCACGAGTGGAAGCTTCTCAATGCGAGCTTGCTGCAGAACACGCCGCGCCTCCTCAAGACCAGTCCCCTCCTGAGCAGAGACGAGTCGCTCTTTCGGAGTCATCACGTCCGAAACAGACGCATTTTCATCCTCGATAAACCAGATGTCCCGGCTTGTAACCATGCCAATGAGAACGCGGTTTTCATCAATCACTGGGAATCCGTTGACTCCCTTTTCATTCATGATCCGCTGCAATTCCGAAAGACGAACATCTGCAGAAACGGTGAAAGGATCTGTGATGACCGTATTTTCTGACCGCTTCACTTTCGCTACCATATCGGCCTGCTCTTCGATCAGCATGTTGCGATGAATTACGCCAATTCCGCCCTCGCGAGCCAAAGCGATTGCAAGCTCATCCTCCGTCACCGTATCCATCGCAGATGAGATGATCGGGATGTTCAAAGGAATGCCTTCTGAGAGGCTGGTCGAGATGTCTACCCCCGCCGGAAGAACCCCGCTGCGCTGCGGGACGAGAAGGACATCATCAAAACTAAGACCGAGAGGAAGTTCACCCATAGATAATATTTAGGAGGGACTCAGGGAGGATCAAGCGAAAGTTTGAGGAGAAAAAGAAAAGAAGACGATTTTTCAGCAAAACTTTATGCTAGAGGAGCCTTGAGATCATTGCCTCTACTCCTTTTTTCGTTTCTTGCACAATTCGCTTCCACTACCGACTTTCACATCAGCCCAGATGGCGACGATGGCAACACCAGGGCTGCAGGCAGCCCCGGGCTTACGATCCAGAGAGCGGCCGAGACAGTTCCCGCTGGCTCCAATGTCATTATTCACGAGGGGGTTTATCAGAAAAAGGTCAACGTCGAGGTATCCGGGAGCGCTGGTGCAGGATTAATCACCTTTAAGGCTGCACAGGGTGAGACCACCGTCATCGATGGAACAAACCTGCCTTTTGATCCCAACAGCACAAATGCGCTGTTCGTCGTAATCGACCAGTATTACATCCGCGTCCGGGGACTGGAACTGAGAAATTACAAAACCGCGCAACGTTACCTGGTTCCGATCTGGATTCTCGTGGAAGGGGCGCCGACCCACATCGGCTGATCGACAATCGAATTCACGAAATCGAAACCCGCTTCAATGTCTACGACGGCGGGAACGCACACAGAATTGCCGTTTTTGAATACGAAATGGAACCGCTTGAGGACATTCTCATTTCCCGAAACGAACTCTACGATCTCAAGCTCGGCTCGAGCGAGGGACTCGTTCTCAACGGCAACGTGCGGAATTTTTCTTTTTCAGGGATCTCCAGTTCGATGCACTCAGAGCATGATCGAAGCGTGGCGAGAGTGCAGACAAAACGCCGGTAGGGCCATTCTCCAATCACTCCACCCGCTTTGTCCCCGGTCTCACCGCAGGAATGGCGGCAAGATCCCCAGGCACCTCGTCAGGAGCATAGACGGGAAACTGAATCTCCATGCAGGAGACGACGGGAAACTCGCCGACCTTGTCTTTGCCGGACCGATTCACGACGACAAATACTCCTGCGACTTCCCCACCCTGCTCTGCGATGAAATCAGTCAATTCGAGAAGAGTGCCACCAGTCGTGATGACATCCTCGACGAGGAGCAAACGTTCACCCGGTTTGATCTCGAAGCCGCGCTTCAGTTCCAACTTGTTCGTTTCCGCATTTCGCTCGGCATAGATGGTCCGGGCATGTACCGCCGATCCGACCTGTTGCCCGACAGGAACTCCGCCCATTGCAGGACTCAGAACGACATCGATCTGCCCGAGCGCTTTCATCGCGTCGACGCGCTGCTCGATCATTTCCTGCAGCTCAAAGGGGTGCTGCACTAGTTTCCCTTTTTTCACGTAGTAGGCGGAGTGGTTTCCGCTCGCGAGGATAAAGTGTCCCTGTTCGACCGCTCCGTAGTCTTTGAGCAGTTCGATAGTTTCGTCAGGCGATGTCGGCAATTCGGTTCGCATAGTCTTTAGCTTTTTCGGTGAATGACAGATGTTCGTCGGCGTAGAGAATACCACGAGAGACATTGATAACGTTGGGAGCGGTTCGATTCGCACCACGGAGAGTTTCCAAATCTCCACCTTGTGCCCCCAATCCGGGAATCAAAAGTGGCACATCGGGCATGCGGGCGAGCACATCATCGGAAACATTTGTCAGCCCAAGGACCAATCCGATACTCCCCTCTCCCGCTGGATTATCACTGGCACGACCAGCCATGTCCCCGACCAGTTCGAAAACTTTACGTCCGCTTGCGAGGTCGTGCGTTTCCAGATCCGCCGCCCCCGCATTTGAAGTGACCCCGAGCAGGTAAACGCCCTTCCCCGGATATTGCAGAAACGGCTCCACGGAATCAAAACCCATGTAGGGACTCAAGGTTACGGCATCGACATCCCAGTTTCCAAAATACCCTTTCGCATAGTGTTCCTGCGTCGTGCCGATGTCTCCGCGTTTGGCATCGAGCACGATGGGCACGCTCGTATCTTTCATGCGGCTAACGAGACGGTCGATCACGGCGTAGCCCTCGACACCAAGAGCTTCGAAATACGCGATGTTTGGTTTGAAACAGGCAGCGTATTCCGCCGTTTCGGCTATCACCTTTTCGCAGAAGGTTTCAATAGCCGAAACCGAATCGTGCCGGTCCGGTCGAGGATCGAGTCCCACGCAGAGAGCACTCCCCGTGGCCTTGATTCTATTCTGCAAAGTCTCCGCGTAGGTCATCCCTTCGACTCAACAGGGTTAGGTCGATGAGTCAACCCTGTTATATCAATGATTCAACCCTGTCAGGTCTGCTGATTTTTTTCGAGAGCACTTTCCAGCTGCCGGGTAGCGATGCAGAACGGGGCAAGACGCAGAGCGTCCATATTTCGCCCCTAACGACTGGAAAGTGCTCTCGAAGTGACAATCTTCGTGTCTACCCCAGCCGCTCAAGGATCGCATCGCCCATTTCGGCGGTGCCCACTTTTTTCTGCCCTTCGTCGCCGGTGTGGATGTCACCTGTCCGGTAGCCATCATCGATGACGGCTTTCACGGCCGCTTCGATGGCGTCGGCGGCTTCGCCAAGTCCAAAAGAAAAACGGAGCATCATGGCGGCGGAAAGAATCTGGGCGACAGGATTCGCAATGCCCCGTCCGGCGATGTCAGGAGCAGAACCTCCACTCGGCTCGTACATCCCGAAGTAGAGTCCGTCTCCTTTGCTTTCCCCGAGGCTGGCGCTGGAAAGCATGCCGAGCGAACCGGCAATCATTGCCATCTCATCACTGAGGATATCACCAAAGAGGTTCGGAGCGAGGACGACGTCGAAGTCGCGCGGACGAGCGATCAGCTGCATGGCCGCGTTGTCGACGTAGAGGTGATCCAGCGTGACATCGGGGAAGTCTTTCGCCACTTCTTCGACTGTTTCGCGCCAGAGAATTCCATTCTGAAGCACGTTTGCCTTGTCGATGGAGGTGATTCGCTTGTCGCGTTTTTGCGCAGCGGAAAAAGCGACGCGGGCGATCCGCTCGATCTCGCTTTTTTTGTAAATCATGGTATCGATCGCGACTCTCTCGCCATCCCGCTCTTCCAGACCTTTGGGCTGGCCGAAGTAGATGCCTCCAGTCAGTTCCCTAACGCAAAGCACGTCAAATCCGCCGGCAATGCGATCCTCTTTCACAGGTGATGCATGAGTGAGAGCAGGAAAACAAACGGCAGGACGCAAATTCGCGAAAAGTCCGAAGTGTTTGCGCAAGGGCAACAAGGCTCCGCGCTCCGGCTGAATCTCGGGAGGAAGCGATTCCCACTTGGGAC
>JAKMGR010000208.1 GCA_022424805.1 Verrucomicrobiales bacterium | reverse complement strand
TTTTCTGATCCTGTGTAAGTGACTTGCCCAGCGGCAGCACCTTTAGGAATTTTCGACAGAGCGTTTACATACGCCTCCGCTTTTGTTTTCCCACGGCCAACAACTTTCCCGCTACCAAGAATGTTTTCCTGACTTGCCTCGCTGTTGGCTCGACTATGGTAATGATAGGTGTTTGTTTTCCTGCACCAATGGCCTCCTTTACTATCAGTTCGTCCACTGTGCGAGAAGCCAAATTGCGCGAGACAGAGAAAAGTTAGAACGGTTATCACAATCTTCATAGGTCGTTTTTATGCCGCTCTGCTAACGATAACAAGACTAAATCGCGAGAATTCAGAAGTTACTTTGCACCCCCTCAATCCCGGTAGGACCGACGCACCGCTATGGTGGTGGTCGCTAAGAGAACTTCTCACGCAGAGAGGCTAAGCGGTGCGCTCCTAAACGGGGGGTTGGCTGGAGAGGACCCGCTTTTACCTTAGTAGTGTTCTATCGTTCACTGTTCATGCGGTGTAAACACCTCTCAAAATTACCCAGTTATTACCCAGATAACTCTGTTGCTTTACGACGAAATAGAATGCGGGGCTTCGCAATCCCCCTTTGTATAACGGTTAAAGCCCGCCACAAAAAGAAAGAGCAACGGATTGGCAATCCGTCCTGTGTCGCGAACTATGCGGTATGACCGCCATATTGAGTAAGTCTCTTTTCTGCGTATGTTCGTCGGCATGCGCCCTGTGTTTGGTCTTTTGCTTCTCCTTCCGATGCTTCCCTGCGTTGGATCCATTGCGGAAGAGTGGACGCGTTTTCGCGGCCCGAACGGTTCTGGTGTCAGCACCGCGACCGGCCTTCCCATCACCTGGTCCGAGAATGATTACAGCTGGCAGGTCGATCTTCCCGTTCAGGGCAGCAGTTCACCAGTATTGTGGGGGAAACAGATATTCCTCACCGGAGATGATGCCGAAAACGGTAGTCGCAGCATTCTCTGCATCGATGCGGAAAGCGGACGTATCCAGTGGCGTCGTGATTACTCATTCGAAAGTCACTACTTGCATCGGGACAACGATTTTGCTTCAGGTACTCCTTGTGTGGACAAGGATGGGGTGATCGTGGTCTGGTCATCGCCGGAACAGTTGCTTATGATTGGGTTGAGCTTGGATGGCGAGGAGCAATGGCGGCGGGATCTTGGTCCCTACAAGGGACTGCATGGAGCGGCAAGTTCTCCCATCATAGCGGATGGGTTGGTCGTCCTCGCAAATGACCAGATGGATCCCAAGCGCTTTTCCTTTTACCTGCCCGATGACACCGATTGGGCTCCGGGAAAAAGTTTCCTGATCGCGCTGGATCGAAAGACCGGCGAGACGCGCTGGAAGGTCGATCGCAAGTCTGAACTGGCTGGCTACGCGACGCCCTGCATCCGCAGAGTTGGTGATCGAACCGAAGCGATTTTTACGAGCACGCCTCATGGTATTACCGCAGTCGATCTCGAAACGGGTCAGATCAGCTGGGAAATTGACCAACTCTGGGACAATCGCACGGTCAGCTCGCCGCAGTTGCATGGTGATTTGGTCTTCGGAAGTTTCGGCCAGGGCTTGTCCGGGCAACGCTTCGTCGCGGTTCGCCCCGAGAAGGGAGGCGGTGCGAAAGGCGAACTCGTTTACGATGTTACGAAATCCGTGCCGCTCGTTCCCTGTTTCGTGGTGAAAGACGGTCTCCTCTTCCTGTGGACCGACAGTGGCGTTGTCACCTGCCTTGATGCTGCCTCAGGGGAAGTGCACTGGCGCGAGCGAGTCGGTGGCGAGTTTTATAGTTCGCCTCTCTGGATCGAAGGGCGAATCTATGGAATTAGCAAGCGCGGCGAAGTCGTCGTCCTTGCTGCGAGCCGTGAATTTGCCGAGTTGGGCAGAGTCGATCTAGGTGAAAAGACCTTCGCCACTCCCGCGATTGTCGATGGCGTCATGTATCTGCGTACCCAGTCGCGTTTGTTATCTCTGGGAAAAGCGAAGTGATGCCGTGTTGAGCAATCACCCGGCAAGACGCTCACGAGCCTGCTCCAGTTTTTCGCGAGAAGCGTTCAATCTGGCGAAGCCTCCGTGCTCGATTCCGCAATACCCGCGGAAATCGGCATCGAGAACGATTTTCAGCATCCGGTCGTAGTCGAGCGCACTCTGATTGGATGAACTGTCCCATACCGTGTCCTTCACCGAAACACCCTTGGCCCACGGCATGAGCTTCTTGATTCCTTCGTAGGAATCGTAGCTCTCTCCGTCCTTGATTCGGAAATTTCCAAAGTCAGGCAGAGTGCCGCAGCGGTCGTGATCGACCTTGGTGATGACTTCGGCGAGCCAGTCGGCGTTGCTGGAAAGTCCTCCGTGATTTTCGACGATAACATTCAGTCCCTGCTCGGCTCCGAAGGCCGTCAATTTGGCGAGACCGTCGCTGGCGAGGTTGACCTGCTCTTCCCAGCTTCCGGCGCTCCCCGCATTCACTCGAATCGAGTGGCATCCTAGAGCCTTCGCCGCGTCGAGCCACTTACGGTGGTTTTCGACGGTCTGGTTTCGCTTTTTTTCATCGGGGTCGCCGATGTTGCCTTCGCGATCACACATAATGATGAGACTTTTGATCCCGAGATCGGTGGCGCGCTTTTTCATTTCGCCGAGGTAGGCCGTATCCTTCGCTTTATCCATGAAGAACTGGTTCACGTATTCGATTGCGTGGATTCCGTGATTGTGAGCCACCTTGGCAAAATCGAGGTTGTCGACTTTGCCGGATTTGAGCTCGGGATTGATCGTCCACTGGGCGAGCGAGATTTTGAAAAGCGGTTCTTTGGCGGAAGCGGTTTTTGCCATGGCGAGTGATCCAAGCGTGATTCCTGATTGGGCGAGAAACGTGCGACGAGAAGTGGTTTTTTGTGTTGAGGTCATTGTGAGATTATTGATTCGAATGTGGCAGTGGAGAGTAAATCTGAAAAGGTCCGTTTTTCGGTTTTAGTTGAGAGATTCCGGGAAGCGTTATATGCATCAGTCATGAGCGAACTACCGGACGGAGCCTTCCAACCTGCGGGTGGAAAATTGGGACAGATGATCTTCGAAAATCCAGGGGAGGGAATCGACCTGCATTTCCAGTTTTTCATCGAAATCGCATTTCAGCCCTTTGAGTTGGATGACGAAGTTTTGAATCCCTTGCTGCGCATCAATAACGTCGTAGTCCCGGCGAGAAGTTGGAAAGACCTTGCCGAGTCAGAGCATGAATTTCCCTATGCACCCAAGCCGGGCTCTGTTGATGGGGCGGTCATGTTGTTTGGAGAGCAGAACCCTGCCGACGTCACCCGATTGCAGTTTGGCGAATGTCAGGATGGAAAAATCGCGGTTCAGTTTTCCACGG
>JAKMGR010000607.1 GCA_022424805.1 Verrucomicrobiales bacterium | reverse complement strand
AAGAGGGCAAAAAGAAAACGGGGGAGGATTCGCATGAGAAAACCCTAGCAAAAAGCTGGGGTGATGCCAGATAAAATCAGACAAGCTCTTGTTGATTCTTGTCCGATATTCCCCGACAAAATCCCATGAGCGAACACAAAACAAAACTCACCTGGGAACGGAAAGACAGTGGATTTGGCTACAGGGAATACCCACGCGGCCACGAGTGGGCTTTTCCACGCAGCGGACAAACCCTCCGGGCCTCAGCAGCTCCTGAGTATCTTGGCGACGCAGATCGTGCTGACCCAGAGGAGGCCTTCACCGCGGCCCTGACCAGTTGCCACATGCTGACCTTTCTCGCGATTTCATCGATGAGCGGATTTGTCGTCGACAGCTATGAGGATGAAGCGATCGGGCATCTGAGGAAAGCCGACGACGGGAAGCCCTGGCTCGCCAAAGTCGAAATGCATCCAAAGATCGAATTTTCCGGAGACAAGATTCCTTCCCCCGAAGACATCGAGAAGCTGCACGAGAAATCACATCACGAGTGCTTTCTTGCACGCTCGGTGAAGACGGAAATTACCTGGAGTTAGTCTGAGCGAAGCGCGTAGCGGATCTTGGTAAAGTAATCTACGTTGGAGAGCGGGCGTTCGTAGAGTCGGAACATTTCCATGTCCCGCTGCTTCACCCCATGCTCGGTGGCGCAAATCCCTCACGATACGTGCGCGACAGGATTGTCTTGTTCGCTTCTTCGTGATTGGTGAAGCGGAAGTTCTCACCATCCCACTTGAGTTCGACTCCGGGAAAGCGGGTTGCCTTCGTTGCGAGGAGAGCTGGTTCGGTAATCCGGGATCCGATATCGAATTGCGTCCAGAGCGGCTTTTCATCACCGAGAGCGCAGTCGGCCCAGTCTTTCCAGTGATCGCGAGGACCGACCTCTGGCATGGGCTCGTTCTCGACAAGCTTGCCTTTACGGTAGATTTCCATTTTGCCGCCTGGCTCAACGAAGAGAGCTCCTTCCTCACAAACGACGAGCGTGCATGTTCCCTTGATCGTCTTTGGCTCAGGTAGTCCGAGCGAAGCGAAAGATGGCTTAATACCGCTGTCGTTGAAGTGCAGGGGAAAGGTATCTCCTGCAAAATTGTCTCCACCTGGATATGTGATGACCGACTGGTTGTGCCCGGAATGACAAACCCCGGACGGTTTGATCGTGTTTGTCTGCACGGCGACCGGATGAGGCAGGTCGTAGGCAAAATAGAGAATGTCGATGACGTGGCAGCCCCAGTCCGCGAGCATTCCACCACCCGTATTCCAGAATGAGCGCCAACGGCGGGGGTGGAGGTCTTCACTGTAGGGGAGTGACTCTGTAAGCGGTCCATTCCACAGATCCCAGTGGACAGTTTCGGGGATTTCCTGTGCTTTACCGTAGTCGCTCCATGGATCGACGAAGTAGGTTCCGCGGCTCATGCCGCCGACCCAGATGTGGGCCTCGACAGGACGGCCGAGGGTATTGGATTTCAAAATCTCGGTGGCCTGCATCCGCCCGGTTGTGCAGGCGCGCTGGTTGCCCATCTGGGTGAAAAGTTCGGGGCGGGCTGCAACAGCTTCGCGAATGAGCCGGAGTTCATCAAGTTGGTGAACGAGCGGCTTCTGACCGTAGACATGCTTGCCGTGCTTCAGGGCTGTTACCATCATGGGGCAGTGGTGATGGTCCGGAGTGTCGACGATGACGGCATCGAATTGATCTACTTTGTCGGCGAAAGCCTCGCGGTAGTCGGTCACAGTGAAATAGCCGTCACCGTGGTAATCTTCGATCCGCTTGAACATCGTCTCGTCGGTGTCGCAGAATCCCGCGAACTCGACTTTGGGATGTCCTTTCAACCCTTTGCGCTGCATGCCGCCGATACCTCCTGTTCCGATCTGGAAAATGCGGAGCTTGCTGTTCTTGTTCGTCGCGGCGCGGACGGTGACAGCATTGGATGCAAGAATGCCTGCGCCAAATGCAGCGGAGGTCTTGAGGAAATTACGGCGGGAATTGTTCTGGGTAGTGGATTCGCTCATGAAGTCACAGTAGAAAATGCCCGACTATGAATCCAGTTCGATTCACGGCGTATTTGTGGAAAAGAAAATCGCTATATCGAATTTGGAATCATTGATGACATACACTTCGTAACCGGTCTGAGCCACTTGCTGAGCCCATCCCTCGCGACCATCCGGAGTCGTGAGGTAAATGTAGGAGGAAAGGTTGTGACCCGGAACCATAATGACCGCGAAGTCTTTGGTCGCTTCGCGAGGGGAGACGTGATGCACGAGCGCCTCGTTGAGGTAGAGGCTCTTGTTTTCGAGGGCACGCGTATTGTTGATCGCAAATGGGACTGCAAAAAGAATGCCGAAAAAGATCGAGGCACTGGATGATGATTGCGTCATGGGAGCTTGATTTTACTCCTCAAAAATTAGCGCAAAGTGAGGTAGTGGCGTTTTTCTGATTCCATTCTTTTCTGGGAGGAGGGGACCTGCGATAAGGGAGGGGATGAGCAAAGCGAAAATAGGGTTGGGTTGTGTAACATTCGGTCGGGAGATTGATCGAGACGATTCCTTTGTTTTGCTCGACGCGGCGATGGAACGCGGGATCAGTATGTTGGATACCGCTGCGGCCTATGGAGAAGGGGCATCGGAAAAAATCATTGGCGAATGGATCGATTCCCGGAACCCCGACAGGAGCACTTTCAAGGTAGCGACAAAAATTCTTCCGCCTTTTGATGCGACGAGCATTGAGAGCCGGGTGAGAGAAAGTCAGGATCGTCTCGGTGTGCCCTCCATCGATTTGCTCTACCTCCACAGCTGGGATTCATCGGCTGCCGAACTCGATGTGCTGGTGTCTTTGGATCGGCTCGTTCGTGACGAGACGATTCAACAGCTCGGAGTCAGCAATGTGAAGATGGAGACCTTGCGGCAAGTCAGAGAAATGCAGGAGCAGCATTCATTGGCCCCGTTTTCAGTGGTCCAGAATAATTTCAACTACGCGGTTCGTGATCTCGATGAGGATGAGCGCCAGCAATGCAGCGAGCTCGGAATCCGCGTCGTGACATACAGTCCGCTCGGTGCCGGATTTCTGACGGGAAAACATCGCGAGGGCGTTGAAAAGGGCTCCCGTTTTGATGTGATTCCCGGTCATCAGGATGTCTATTTCCACGAGCAGGCCTGGGAGCGGTTGGATCGTCTGGAGGAGGTCGCGCAAGCGCACGAATATTCTCAAGCCCACCTCGCTCTGACCTGGGTTTTTCATCAGCCCAATATCGATTGTGTGCTGATCGGTGGTCGAAAAATCGAGCATCTCAACCAGGCGGTTGGTGCCCGGGACGAAGACGGTGGGGCGTTGAGAGAGTTGTAGGACTATTTTCTGCCGAGCAGATGCTTGAGCAGAAACTTCCGGCGCAGCATCGAGCCGTATTTGGTTTCGGCTGCAGAATGGCCCTGGCCAACGATGGGCATGAACTCGAAATTCTTCCCAGCTTTCTGCAGTGCGTGCACTACCTGCATGGTCGACGTGGGGTCAACATTGGTGTCGATTTCGCCAACGATGAGCAGCAACTTGCCCTGCAGTTTGTGAGCGTCGTCCACGTTCGATGATTTGGCGTAGGAATCGTCGACTGGCCAACCCATCCACTGCTCGTTCCACCAGATTTTGTCCATGCGGTTGTCATGGCAGCCACAGTCGGCAACGGCGACAGAGTAGAAATCGTGATGGTCGAGCAGAGCTCGCATCGCGGACTGCCCTCCGGCACTTCCTCCGTAGATTCCGACCCGATTGAGATCCATCCACGGGCGTGTCTCCGCTGCCGCGCGAATCCAAGCGATGCGGTCAGGAAATCCGGCGTCTTTCAGATTTTTCCAGGCGACGTCATGAAACTTTTTGCCGCGATGATTCGTTCCCATGCCGTCTGCCTGAACGACGATGCACCCGTCGTGGGCGAAGGTCTGAGTTGTGGAGTAGCTGCGGAATTCTTTCGGTGCGAAAGCGCCGTGAGGTCCAGCATAGATTTGTTCGACAATGGGATAACGTTTCTTTGGATCGAAGTTCCACGGCTTGATGATGACTCCGTGAATATCGGTTTTTCCGTCCCGGCCTTTGGCGACAAAACGCTCCGGCATTTGCCATTCTGTTTCGAGCAGTCGATCCAGATTTGCTTTTTCTAGAGTGGTGACAAGTTCGCCTGTCTCACTGTTGCGCAACTCGTGGACGGGTTCGTGATCTGCGCGCGACCATTTATCGAGAAACGATTTTCGATCAGGGGAGAACGTAATGGTGTGATTTCCGTCGGCTTCCGTGAGTTGCACAAAGCCAGTGCCGTCGAAATTGGCACGGCAAAGGTGCAAATGATAAGGGTCTTCGCCCACACGAATTCCTGATGCGTAGAACCAGATTCGCCCTTTCTCATCGTCAATATGGAGCACTTCGCGAACCACCCATTTTCCGCTAGTGATAGCGTTGGAAATTTTACTCCCAGCGAAGTCCAGAAGGTAGAGGTGATTCCAGTTGTTTCGCTCCGACATCCAGATTGCCTCTTTGGTTTTATGTAAATAGTGAAAATGAGATTTTCCCGAGTAGTGGACCATCGTGTTGCTTGCTTCTTCGACAACGGTTCGTGCTTCGCCTGTTTTTCGATCGACCGCAATCAGGCGTAGGCACTGATGCCCACGTTCGTTGTAGAAAAAAGTGAACGCGCTGGAATCGGGGAGCCATTCGATGTCGACACGATCGGGCCTTGC
>JAKMGR010000153.1 GCA_022424805.1 Verrucomicrobiales bacterium | reverse complement strand
CTCTCAGCGACGCCGTGGATGGCTACATTGCGCGAAACTTCAACCAGAGCACGAAACTCGGACGCGTCCTCGATCCAGTCGCGGACAAATTGCTTCTGCTTTCCGGTGTGATCACCCTTTCGGTTTCGCCTTGGCATGCAGGTCTTCCATTATGGTTCGCCGTGCTCGTCATCGCGAGAGACATCCTCATTGTGATCGGCGTGATTACGATTCACTACACCGTTGGAAAGGTGAAAATGGGTCCACTTTTCACGAGCAAAATCTGCACATTCTTACAGTTAAGTTGCGTCTGCTGGGTTTTAGTCGACTTTTGGAGCGTCGATGCTCGTCCGTTGCCCTTCGATATTCTGATCTGGCTGGCAGCGGCGTTTACCTTCCTTTCGGGATGGCAATACGCGGCGGAAGGAATTCGCCAACTCAAAGCATCGGGTCATACCACTCCAGACAAAGATGTCTCGTAAACGCCTCCCTAAAATTGCAATCGTTGGTCGCCCCAACGTCGGCAAGTCCGCTTTATTCAATCGACTCGCCGGCCGTCGCATTGCGATCGTTCACGATCAACCTGGCGTGACGCGCGACCGAATCGCTGCAGAATGTAAGAAGGCAAAGATCCCCTATGAGCTGACGGACACCGGCGGAATCGGCGCGCTTCTCGATGATGGATTTGCTGATCAAGTTCGCGCTGAAGCCGATATCGCAATCGAGTCTGCCGAGATGATCCTCTTTGTGGTTGATGCCAGAGATGGCGTTCATCCCATTGATGAGGAACTCGCCAACCAACTGAGGAAAGGTGGATCACAGGTTTTGCTCGTCGTGAACAAAGTCGACACTGAGAAATCGGATGATGACGCAACTGAATTCAGTCGTTTGGGATTTGAGCGCCAACTCAATGTCTCGGCAGCTCATGGGCGAAATTTCTCCGAATTGGAGCACCTAATCGCGGAGCAATTGGGCCAATTGGATCTGAAAAAACGGGACGACGGAGGGGAAGATTCGACTCCCCCGGTAAAGATCGCAATCGTGGGTCGACCCAATGTCGGTAAATCCTCACTCATCAATGCCATTCTCAACGACGAGCGCAGCATCGTTTCTGATGTCGCAGGGACGACCAGGGATGCAGTCGATGTTCCTTATCGGAGAAACGGACAGGACTTCACCCTGATCGACACAGCCGGCATCCGAAAACGGACGAGGCGCGATACTTCCGTCGAAGTGTTTTCCGTGATGCGCTCCGAAAAATCAATCGAACGTGCTGATATCTGCTTGCTCGTTATCGATGCTTCCTCTGGTGTTGTTTCGCAGGATCGTCGCATCGCCCGCATCGTGCTCGATGCCCACAAGCCATGCATCGTGCTTCTCAATAAATTCGACCTCTATCATCCCGATGCGAGATTTCAGGATCGGATCGAAAATTTCCGCGAAGAACTCGGCGACGATTTGTTCTTTCTTCCCTATGCGCCAAAGATTGCAATTTCGGCAAAGGAGCGACAATACATCACGAAAATTTTCGACGGAATAGATAAGGTCATCGAGACGTCTGCCGATCCGGTTCCCACCGGGATCCTCAATAAGCTTCTGCAGCAGTCGATCGAGCGAAATCCCCCGCCCGTTCGACAGAATCGCCGCCTAAAACTTCTCTATGCGACCCAGAAACGGGAAGACAAACCGCGTCCTGTCCCTGTTCCCGAGTATCTGCTTTTCGTAAACTATGCGAACCTCCTGACACGGACCTACGAACGCTTTCTCGAAAACCAGATTCGAAAGGATTATCCAATGGAAGGCCTTCCCTTCATTTTCCGTGTACGATCCCGAATTGGCCGCAACAATGAGGAGAAAACGGAAAAGGAATACAGAGGCAAAAATAGGGGCAAGACTTCCAAGAAAAAATTCCGTCGGAGGAAATAGTTCAGAATAGTAGATCCCGATTATGAGTTTGAAATGCACTAGCTGTGGCGAAGCCAATGACGAAAACGCTCATGCCTTTTGCCCGAACTGCGAGAAGAGCCGCTACGATGATACCTTTTTCAGAGATGGCTCAATCCTGCTTTGATCGACTGCCGGGGAAATCCCTTGGCGAAACATCACCGACTCTAGAAGAGTAGTATTTGGCGAGGCGATCCTCGGAGCCAATATTGTCCGCGATATTTTCGGGGGGATCACCCACATCGGTGGCGGGAGATCCGGGGTTTATGAATCCAAGCTAAAAAGCGGCAGAGAAATTGCCATTAAGGAAATGAGGGCGGCGACTCATTCCCACGGAGCCGATGCAGTCGTCGGTATCGACGTGGACTACGAAACCATCGACCAAGGACAGAGCGTGATGATGAATTGCGCTTCCGGCACCGAGGTCGTGCTGGAGCCGGTAGGAGAATAAGGC
>JAKMGR010000128.1 GCA_022424805.1 Verrucomicrobiales bacterium | reverse complement strand
GCCCCCATTTCTGACGCATGCCGGAGTTTCTCGTCCGAGCTGCTTGTCACGATGACCCTCGCTCCTGCAGCTTTTGCCAACTGCAGAGCAAAGATCGAAACACCTCCCGTGCCAAGGCAGAGCACAGTCTCCCCCTCTGCGAGCGGACGACTTCTTTCCATGAGACCATGCCACGCCGTCAGCGCAGCACAGGGCAGGCAGGCTGCTTCCGTCGCACTGTATCCTTGTGGAACTTTCACCAGACTGTGAACAGGCGTCACCACTTCCTCGGCGAGAACACCGTCACATGATCCTCCACGCGCGGCCTTGTGATACTTCATGTCAAAAGGCCCACTTTCCCAATCCCGGAAAAATGTCAGGGCAACACGATCGTCCTCGCACCAAACGCTCACACCTTCGCCGACAGCCGAGATGACTCCTGCACCATCAGAGAGCGGGATGACTGCATCATCGCCACTCGATGCAGAGAGGCCCGACTTCATCAACAGGTCGCGGTAGTTCAGAGAACACGCTTCCATTTTCACCCTCACCTCACCGGGGCCCGGATCAGGAGTGTGAGTTTCATTGAGAACGGCGGCAAGTTTTCCGTTATCATTTTCCTGAAGTAAATATTGTTTCATGAAATGGGGTCGAGTTGAAAGAGTTCTTCGATTTCTTCGCGGGTCATTGTGTTTACTACGTCGTTGCGGGTAAGCCATCCCTTACGAGCCAATCGCACGCCGAACCAGAGATAGTCCAACTGGGTGGTGCGATGCGCGTCAGGATTGATCGCGCATTTCACGCCTTTCTCGGTTGCCAGCTTCCACCATCGCCAATCCATGTCGAGGCGCCACGGATTCGAATTGAGTTCAATGATGGTTCCCGTTTCGGCACAGGCATCGATCACCGCGGGAACGTTTACCGCATATGCTTCGCGCTGCAACAGTAGCCGCCCCGTCAGATGCCCTAACATTGTCACAGCAGGATGGCTCACGGCTTTGATAATCCGCTCTGTCATGTCTTTCTCCGACAAAGTCATCGCATTGTGAACCGAGGCGACGACATAATCCAACTCACCGAGAAGGTCGTCTTCGAAATCAAGACTTCCGTCCTTGAGGATGTCGACTTCGTTCCCGGTGAAGATACGGAAATCAGTTCCGTCTCCGACAAACTTGCGATTCAGCTTTCCGATTTCCTCAATTTGCGAACGAAGCCGTTTTTCATCGAGGCCATTGGCTTGGAAAGAACTCCTCGAGTGGTCAGCAATGCCGAGATATTCAAGCCCCAGATCAATGGCCGCTTCGGCCATCTCTTCGAGGGTGTTTTTGCCATCACTCTCAGTGGTGTGGTTGTGAAAAGTGCCACGGAGATTTTCTTTTTCAATCAACTGCGGAAGATCCCCGGATTCGGCAGCTTCGACTTCCCCGGTGTTTTCGCGAAGCTCCGGCTCGACGTAGACGAGGCCAAGAAAATCATAGAGCTGCTCCTCCGATTCAAAGACAGGCGGCTCGTCTTTTTCGCTCCCCTCTTTTGGTGAAAGTCGATATTCGTTGAGCGTGTAGCCCCGCTCCAGAGCACGCACTCGCATGGCTACATTGTGCTCTTTGCTACCCGTAAAATAGGCCAGCGCACAGGCAAATTCGTCGTTCGATACCACTCGCAGATCACATTGCAAACCGTTCTCCAGGTAGATGCTCGCCTTGGTGGAACCTTGCGCGATGATCTTGGAAACCAGCTCTTGGGAAACGAACGATTCGATAATCGACTCGGGATTTGACGATGCGACGAGAAAATCGACGTCGTGCACCGTCTCTTTCGCTCGCCGATAACTTCCCGCAGCCTCCGCGCGAAGACAGTCAGGATGAGATCGCAGAAAGTCCAGAATCTCCGCGACCGGCACTGCGACATCTCCGAGCCGAAACCGATCCGCATTCTGCTCCCGAAACGCAATCGCTTCGAGAACCTTCTCGGCGGTTTTTTTCCCAAACCCGGACAGCTCAGCCATCTCGCCTGATTCGCAGACTTCCTTGAGTCGATCAACCGAGTCAACACCGAGAGATTCGTAAAGCGCCTTGATTTTCTTCGGCCCAAGCCCCTGGATCTTGAAAAGATCAAACAAAGTTGCCGGAAACTCCGCCCTGAGGTTCTCGTTATATTCGAGCTTCCCCGTCGAAGCGAGTTCGTGAAGCTTTTGCTGCAGCGCGTCGCCGATCCCTTTGATTCCCTTGAGGTCACCCTCTTTCGCTTTGGCAACGATATCACCGGCAAACTGCTGAACAACGTCCGCGCCGGTTCGGTAGGCACGGATTTTGAAAGGGTTCTCCCCCTTCAATTCCAAGAGCAGGGCAATCTCTTCCAGCGTCGCAGCAAGGTCTTCACGAGTCATGAGAGGAAGCTAGGCGGCGACTCGACTTGCGCCAGCATTTTCGAAGAATTCAGAGCTTTTCCGCTCTCGCGAAACGGAAAATGTTTTCCGCGAAAAAAGAGCTGCGAATCGCTGGTAGTTAAGCCTTCCAAAAAGATGGGAATAATCCGTGAAAAATTCAATAATGGCCTATATAATTCGCAATCGACGGCAAACTCCCCCCGAAATAACTCACCGCAGTCGTTGCCGCAAATCTGATGAGCAGTCGCTACGAAATTCGAGAGCAGATCGGAAAAGGTGGCCTCGGCGCCGTTTACAGAGCATTCGACACGCAGCTTCAGCGGGAAGTCGCGATGAAACGAGTCCTCTCGCCCGATCAGTCGACAGAAGAGGAGGTCAAAGAAGCCGCAAGCAAGCTCATTGCCGAAGCACAGACCCTTTCCACGCTGAATCGCCCGAACATCATCACGGTTTTTGATGTCGGCCAGGATGATGAAGGAGGGTTCGTCGTAATGGAACTTCTCAAGGGAGAAACGCTCAACGAAACAATCGAACGTGGGGTCCTGACGCAGGAAGATTTCACCGAAGTTGTCTATCAGACGATGGAAGCACTCATCGCCGCCCAAGCCGCTGATGTGATCCACCGGGACATCAAGC
>JAKMGR010000121.1 GCA_022424805.1 Verrucomicrobiales bacterium | reverse complement strand
CTTCGAAGCCAACGCCATCGCTACAGCTCTATGCTCTTCCGCTTTCGCGAGGTCGCCTGCGCTCTCGAGGACCGAAGCGAGAACTTCGTGTCCGTAGCCATTCGACGGATTTGCTGCGACAAAAAGTTCTACAATCGGAACTGCAGCAGCTCCAACAAGATCTGCAACTCTGTGCAAATCCTCATCGCTCTCAGGCGGAGTCGGGGAATCGAGAACCAATTCCATCGCTTCCTGCAAAGCGGCACGTTCCAGCATTTTATCCGCAATAAGAAAGCGGACTGACCAATCGCCAGGATTTGCCTCAAGGGCTTGCTTCAGTGCATTTTCGACATCACTCATAGAATATGGATGGGGGGTTATTGCGCAAGACTTACATTCTTTATGTCAGCTTTTGAGCAAACATTCAAGACATCGACGAAGCGCTGACCGACAGCTTCTTCGTCACAATCGATGATGACCTGAGTCTCCGTGTTCGCTACCTGGGCACTTGCCGAGTACCGACTGAGACGTTCCGTCAAATTCGGTAAGTCGCGATCATTCGGATCCGAGTCCGTAATCTCTTCGTTTACCAGCACGACACCATCAGAATTTATCTCCACCAACATCTGATCGATCTTCACTTCACGACTGTCTTCCTGGGCAATTCCGGGGAGGGTAAGACTGAGATCCGCCTCGGACTTTTGCAGAGTCGTGGTCACGAGGAAGTAGATCAGCAAAAGAAACGCTACATCAATCAGAGGACTGATGTCGAGCTCTGGCTCTTGCTGGTCGTCAAATGGATCACTACTTGCCATTTTTATTTTGATGTCTGATACGTTGAGAAAATCACTGTCGGAACTCCAGCCTGAGCCGATGCCTGGCTCACCTCCTGGATGTGCTTGTAGGGAACTCCCTTGTGAGCGCGAAGGTGTATGCGCGTATTGGCATTCTGGCTTTTCGCCCGGGAAACCCTCTCTCGCAGTTGCGGGATCGTAAGCGTGTTTCCATCCACATCCTTCACCGTACCGTCGATGTAAATATTGATCACGACGCGTCCGTCAACCAACTCTGGCACAGCCGCATCGCTCGCCACCGGAATAATGACATTCGGGTCTTTCGGAAAGGTGATTATATTCGCTGCGACCATAAAGAAAATCAGCAGCAGGAAAACGAGGTCAATCATTGGCGACAAGTCGGCCTTGAGACCGGGTCCGCCAAAAAGATCGTTCTCCTTCGCCATCTTCTCTTCCGTTCGGGGGGAATTATGCCTCGTGAGAATGAACTACCGTGCGACGGAGAATTCCGATGAGCTCTTCGGCATGCTCATCGCACTCGGCAACCATGCCCTGCAATCGATCACGGAAAATAAAATAACAGAAAATCGCAGGCAGAGCGACCACCAGACCGGATGCCGTCGTGATGAGCGCCTCGGAAATATTTCCCGCAAAAGCGGAAGGGTCACCCGTACCGCCCTGACTCAACTTGGCGAACGCACCAATCATTCCGGATACCGTTCCCAACAGTCCCATCATTGGAGCCGCCTGGGCAATGACGGAAAAGTAATTAATCGTGCGAACACGCCCGCGATTAAATTTTCGGGAGGCTGCGGCCATGACTTCTTCCAACTTTTCGGAATCAATGACACCATATCCGCGCTCGGAGATGTAGTGAATCGAGGCATACATGACACCACTGAGGCAGGATGGGGTAGATTGAGCCTTCAGCAGAGCCGCTTCGAGATCCATTGCCTCCATGTCCCCTGCCATAGCCTGGTAGAGGGGCTCCGGATAAAAGTTCTTCTTCTGCAGATCAATGAGACAGAAGATGAGCAATCCGATCACTGCGAAAGAAAAGGCACCCAGGATCCACATCGACCAGCCACCCTGCTTGATCATGCCCAGAAGGTTAACCTCACCGGCTTCAGCAGCCCCTTCCGCGGCAGCGGCGGATGATGCAGCAGGCTCCTGCGGAATGGCCGCAGCAGCCTCTTCACCAGGTAAAGAAATATCAAATTCGTCCTGAGCTTGGAGAGCTAAATTCGAAAAAACAAAAACAAGGAGTGAGCAAATAGCGAAAAAATTGCAGTTCATAAAAGATTTCTGGAAGCCTCTTCTAAGGAGGTTAAATCAAGAAAACTATTTTTTTCGTTTAAAGGCAATAAAAAAGCCACCTTCTAGCGAAGGCGGCTTCACTTGATTCAGGTTTGACGCTGGATCAGTGATTGAACATAAACTCCTTCGAGTTCAGAACAGCCCAGAAGACGTCGTTAAGGACCATTTCGATCTGCGCTTCGTCTTCGCCGACGGAATTGACCTGTGCCATCAACTGCTTCATCTCTTCCGCCGTAGGCTTACGGGTGAAACAACGGACGTAGATATCTTCGATTACCTGCTCGGGAGACTTCCCAGCAGCGACGAGAGAATTCACCACTTTACCCTGCTCGATTTTTGTAGTCACGGTGGGACCATTCAGCAGATGAAGAGCCTGAGAAAGACTTGGGTCCATTACCACTTCGCAAGAGCAAACCGTCTCGCGAGTCGCGCGACCAAAGGTGGTCAGGAAATAGTCTGTGGTGCGGCCATCAGCAATTTGCACAGCGCGGGAACCGAGCGGCAGACCGCGGAACTTATTCTTTGTCTCGGTCACCTGGGTAATCGTGTCGAGCATAATCTCTGCACGCTGTCGACGAACCCGGGACTTCGCAAAATTGTTCAGATCATCCTTGTTGGAGGCATTCTCTTTTGTAGTTCGCTGGTAGGTTGCCGAGTTACAGATATCGCGAACGAGCTGCTTGAAGTCATACTCATACTCACCTTCGAAACGTGCCGCCAATGCGGTGAGCAACTCCGGGTTCGAAGCCGGGTTACTGACGCGTACGTCGTCGACAGGATCAATGATGCCGACTCCAAAGAAGTGAGACCAGACCATGTTCACGACGTTGCGAGAAAAGTAAGGATTTTCTGGTGAAGCAAGCCACTCTGCCATAACAACGCGGCGATCTTTCCCCGCCACATCAGGCGTTTCTCCACCGAGGAATTTGGGAGGCATAGTTCGGCCACCGACGATGTGTTTCACTTCACCGCTGCCGCGGTTGTAGATGACCTGCTCGCGCTGGTCGACCCCCTGCTTACGACCAATCTGGGAGAAGAACGCTGCCCAACTGTAATAGTCATCCATCGTCCATCGGTCGAAGGGGTGATTGTGGCACTGAGCGCACTGGAGACGCATTCCCATGAAAACCTGCGCTACGTTTTCCGAGAGCTTCAGAGAATCTCGCTCGATCTGGTAAAAGTTGGTCGCTGGGTTTGAGAACGTTCCGCCCTCTGCTCCCATTAACTCGATAACGATCTGGTTGAGCGGAACATTGGCAGCAATCCGCTCGCGAAGCCAACCATTGTAGAGCAAGGCAGACTTGTAGGAAATACCCTGCGCAATGTTGTTGTCGGAGCGAATCTGGAGAAGCTCCGACCACTTCATCACCCACATTTCTGTGAATTCTTTTCGCTCGAGGAGCTTGTCGACAAGCTTGGCCCGCTTGTCGGGACTCTTATCAGCCATGAACTGATTGAACTCTTCCACCGTGGGGAGCTGGCCAGCAATATCGAGCGTGACGCGACGAAGGAACTCGTCATCAGAACACTGACCTGAAGGAATAACACGCAGCTTGTGAAGCTTGTCGTGCACCAGTCCATCGATGTAATTGTTCTCCGTCATCTCGGGACGGGTGTATTCGAGATCCTCAGGAATCACGATCGTCTGGATACCGACGGTCTTTGTCTCGAAACGAGCCATGATGAATGCCTCACCACGCTTTCCCGCTGTCACCAGCCCATCTTTGCTCACGCCTGCCGTAGGCTCGTTATTGGTGATGAAGACGGCGAGATGAGTTACATCGCGGTCATGCCCATCAGAATACTTTGCACGAACCGTCATCTGCTGTGTTGCTCCAGCCCCCTCAAGAACGAGCTTGGGTGGGTAGAGATACAGGTCTGTTACAGTTATGACTTCTTCAGGCTTATCATTGTGAGCCCCGTCCGCAATCCACTCAACCATTGTGTTGTAGCCGTGGCTTCCCCTGTCTATCAACTTACCTCCCGTGTGAGGGACGGCTTCGATGGCCTTTTCAACGAGGAGTGATTCCTCTGGAATCGCAAGATTGACCCGGTGTCCCGCCAGCTCTCGTGTCAGACGGAAATGGTCCCCATTCGGATCGTATCCGAAGAGGGAAAGCATGAATCCGTCCTGTCCACGAGCGGAACCGTGACATGCACCCGTGTTGCAGCCATCACGCATAAAGACCGGCATCACGTCGAGGTGGAAACTTACAGGACGATCCTCAGCCGCATCCTTCACCACAACCGGGATCGATGCTGTCTTGTCCGACACTTTAACGATCAACTTGGTTTCACCATCCTTGACCGGCTTGAAGTGACTGCGAGTCTTCAGATCAACCAGAGAAGGGTCTTCAAAGGTGAAAGTCGCATTTTTTGTCACATCAACTGTGGTGCCGTCCTCGTAAGTAGCCATGACGACCACACTCTGTGTGTCGCGCTTGGTCTCGAGAGTGATATCAGGAGGGAACACCCCGATCTCCACGAGAGCTTTGCCTTTGTCTTCTAGCGGCTTCGCATCCGAGAAATTCTCTTCGTCTTTCGGCTCCAGGAGAATCTCCTCGGGCCAGATCGCACCTTCTGCAATCCACTGCTTGAGCTTGGCGATCTCGTGGTCGTGAAGCGGTCGACCTTTCGGGGGCATCACATCAGAGTCGTCTTCCGGAAGGGAAACGAGTTCGATCATGAGAGACTCATCGGCCTTGCCCTTTACCAGAGCCGCGCCTCCGTCCCCGCCTTCCCAGAACAAGCTGGCCTTGTCCATTCGCAATCCACCTTTGACCTCTCCTTCGTAGTGACAACTGACACAGTTGAACTCAAGAATGGGGGCGATGTCTTTGGCAAAATCGATCTTTTTCTCCGCGTGCAACGCGACAGGTGCAGCGAGAGCAACCACAGCAAGAATGTGCAAAAATGACTTCATATCGGGGTAGTGACGGAATTTTGGAAAACAGATATTCTAAAACGTTCAGAAAATTTACTGCTCTGCCGCTTTTTTCGCCTCCAGACGAAGCTGTTCTAGACGAGAGAGTGGTTTCTCTTTCGGCGCTGTTTTTGCGACAACCTTCTTCTCCTCGGCCGGCTTAGCAGTAGCAGCAGCCTTCGGCTTGGGATCGACGCGAAGAACTCCCCCCATGCCAACGCGATGAAGAATCGGCTCACCATCCTTCACAACAGTAACGGTGCAGAAAAGATTTTTGTGCTGACCAACTGGAGTCTTCTCTGACGTGACAATCGGGATGCTCAAATTGGTTGTCCCTTTGTCGATCTTCACGACTTCAGCAGTCGCATGAGCAGGAATGCCAAAAATCTGGGTATCGGCCTGACCGGTGAATTCACGAAGGTTCTCCACCTCAGCAACCATAGAAACAGGCTCCCCTTGTTTCGCGGTTGCCATGGAAAGCTTCATGCTCACGAAGGGCTCTTCCACCGAGAGATTCACGAAGGGCGTAGCTGTCATCATGAGGCCTTTTCCTCCATCAGACTCGGCAATAAGCGTGATCTTCCAATTGTTGATCTCCGCACTGCTGTTTGCGTTGAGCTCGTAGTCAAGTTCGGTGTCCTTTTCCCCAAAAGTCATTGTGGCCGGCGTGGTAATGCCGGGAGGTTTCCATGGAAAACGAACCGTGATCTTCTTGTCGTAGCCGTCCTTGCGATGAGCTCGCACTTTGAGCTTCATCGTGCCGTTGCGAACGATGGGGGCTTTCGGCTGATCGATTGTGACACTGAAAGGCATCTCCTCAACGACTGAAATCGGCAAATCGTTGTTGTAGCGGGTGTAGTATTCGACCCCGTTCTGTGGACCACGAACCAAATCAAGAGGTTGCTTGAATAGACCTTCCACTGGATTTTTCGGATCCGTGCCTTTGACCTTCAACTTATACAGCCCACCGGCGATGGGAGCGTCGGGTGCAGCTTTCAGGAGGATAGGAAATTGGCTGACCGTCTTAGGAATCGCCCCCGCTTCCCATGTCACTCCCGCTGGAAGCTCGGGGATATCGAATACCAGATCACCAGAGTAGCCTCGACGAGTCGTATTGACAGCCATCGTGTAGTAACCGCCGCGAGGGACATTGAACTGCTTCCTATATTGCAGATTTCGTCGAAGCATTTCCGTCATCGTTACGTCAATCGTCTTCTCTGAAGGAAGCGACTCGATTCGGTAAATAAAATCCGATCCTCCGCGATCGAGCATGTCCTTAATCCGGACAAAATACTCTCCGTCGGCTGGCGAATTAAAATCGACTCGGCTGTCCTTCGTTCCATCAGCGTCATCGCTTCCACCAAGTGATTTCATATTGGCGTCGTAGATATTCATGACGGGATCAACAGGTGACCCAATCGCGTTTGCAAAAACTCGAAAACGAAAACGCTCACCCTTTTTCGCTGAAAACTTGAAATAGTCGATATCCCCCTCTTTCTCCAAGATTCCATTGAAAGCCTGCGGAAGAGCAACCACGTCCTTCACTTCGGTGTTCGAATTATTTGGCTCAACTTCCATTACGTTCCCGAAGTCGCTGATTCTCACATAATTGGGAGACGGCGGAAACTGCCCTCCGTTTTCTCCAGATACGCCCACTGTTCCCTCTGCAGTTCTCGTAGGGATCTTCGCTTTCGTCTTGTAGTCGCCCTTGATGTCACCGACGAGAGTAAATTCGACATCGGATCCAGCCTGTCCGCCTGCAGGATAAACCCCAGTCGGACGAGGGAATGTTCCAATGTGGGCACGATAGCGTCCACGCCCTTGGTAAGCGGAGTCACGAACCTCGACGATGTATTCACCGTCTTCTGGGATCTCCACTTGGAGAATGGACTCCTGCTTGAGCAGAGCAGAGCCATCAGCCGAAGCAAGTTCGAAGCGATCCTTATTGAGAATCGTTACAAAAGGATCAATCGCGATGTTGTTCGTGATGTTGTTAATTCGGAGTCCTTCGATCTCAACCGAAAGCCGCTGCCCTTTCTTCGCTGTAACTAGATAGT
The DNA here is from genome assembly GCA_022424805.1 of Verrucomicrobiales bacterium. Taxonomy (GTDB): domain Bacteria; phylum Verrucomicrobiota; class Verrucomicrobiia; order Verrucomicrobiales; family DEV007; genus Arctic95D-9. The sequence goes on along the minus strand of JAKMGR010000121.1, from coordinate 4,325 downwards.
AGTCCGTCTCTTCCGACTTCGCCTCGGCCTCGATCGTCACGTTAAGATCAATTTTCTGCGGTGCATCAAAATCGTCATTGGGCTCCACTTCCGCGACATTCGGAAACTGCGAAACCCAAAAGTTCCGGGCGTAGCTGATTCCGCTGGCACAACGGAGACGCAAGTGGTGCTCTCCAAGGCGGCAATCCGGCTCGATAGTCAAAGTCGCCTCAACCTTTTTCGCATCGAGAACCTTCAGATCCTTGAAAGCGATCCCCGGCTCGTGAAATATCACCTCCTGCGCATCGTCGAGACGATTCCCATAAAAGGTGACCTTGACGTCAGTACCCCGCTGCCCCCCGCGGGGAACTGAGGTGGACAAGTCGGGAGAAGCAGCCCAGGTAGAGACACCCGAAAGGCACAGAAGCGCTAGCGAGAAAGCCGCGAGCAGTTGTGCTGGGTGCACCCCAAGAGCCGCACGCTGAAGGTTCAGGATGCGATTCATAGTTGTGAAGAGAGAAAGGGTTATGCCGGAGCCTTGTCGATGAGTTCCTCGATGACGCTTCCGCCATCAACGATCTCCATTGGACGAGGACCAGGCGCAATGAGTTCTTTGTCTGCGTTAATTCCCATCTGCGAGTAGACCGTCTTGGCGAAAGACTGCACATCAACAGGATTCGTTTCGGGCTCTGCAGCGAGTGAATCGGAAGATCCGTAGACGAATCCACGCTTGATTCCGCCTCCGGCGAGCATCGTGGAGAAAACGCGAGGCCAGTGATCACGTCCGTCGGTCTTATTGATCTTCGGCGTACGACCGAATTCAGAGGAAACCATCACCATGGTAGAATCAAGCAAGCCGCGATCGTCAAGGTCGCTGAGCAATGTCGCAAGTGCCTGATCAAAAGATGGGACTTGGCGAGCGATACCGTCCTTGATTCGGTCGTGCATATCCCAGCTACCATATGTCATCGTAACAAGGCGAACGCCGGACTCGACCAGACGACGTGCGAGAAGCATCCGCATACCAGCTGTGTTCTTGCCGTAGCGAGTCTTCATTTTCTCGTCTTCTTTCGTGAGATCAAACGCATCACGAGCTTCGGCAGAACTGATCAAACCGTAAGCACGCTGGTAAAAGGAGTCCATTGCGTCGATAGAGTCGGCCTTTTCCACGCTGCGAAAATGACTGTCAACGGCCTCAAGGAGCGTGCGGCGACGCTCAAAACGAGCTGCATCAACTCCGCCAGGGAGCGTGAGGTCACGCACCTTAAAAGACTTATCAGATGCCGGGTCGCTTCCCACGGAAAAAGGTCCATACATGGAACTGAGGTATCCTGTTCCCGCAAACTCATTTGGAACGTTTGGGACGCAAACGTAAGCGGGAAGGTTCTTGCGAGGTCCGAACTCGTGAGAAATCACGGAACCGAAACTCGGGAATTTAATCGCCGGGCTCGGACGATAACCAGTGAACATGTTGTGCGTACCACGCTCGTGAGCTGCCTCACCGTGAGTCATGGAACGAATCACCGTCATCTTATCCGCAACCTTGGCGAGATTCTTGAAATTCTCGCTGAACTGAACGCCGTCGACATTGGTGTTGATCGGCTTGTAGGGACCGCGGTACTCCGACGGCGCATAGGGCTTAGGATCCCAGGTTTCCTGGTGAGCCATACCTCCGGGAAGGTAAATGTGGATCAATGATTTAGCGACCCCTTCCTTGGACTCATAGAACTTTGCCTGCCCCTTTGCTTCGGTTTTGAGAAGCTCAGGAAGAGTCAAGCCCAGTCCACCAGCAAATCCCACTTGAAGGAATTCGCGGCGATTTGCCAAGCCAGAGTTGAAGAAGCTTTTACAGCCGGTCATAATGTTAGGTTATTGGTGTGGTTGTTCGGAGTAACAAATCGTTTTAGCCCCCATACTCAAGGGGCGTCTTTACGTAGAGGCGCAACCATGTAGAGCAGGTTGCAGAACATCGCTTAAAAGAGCATGATTCGATGATTCCTCAGTTAATTCCGGGCGACTTGAGACATAAATGTCGTATACTTCTAAGATTAATCAAGATTTGTGAACCAAACGTTGGCATCCTCAGTCACGAAAGAGTTCGTAAACTTAGACAGCATCCCAACGTTATCACTGCTATGAAACGAAGCGTATCTACCCTCCTTGCCGGAATTCTTGTGCTGGGAATCTCAAATCGCGGCCTCAGCGCCGATGAGAAAGCCAAAGTCACCTTCATTGACGACGTTCTCCCTATCTTGGAGAACCGTTGTAACAACTGCCACAACCCCGATGAAGCGAAAGGTGGACTCAATCTGGCAACCTTTTCGGCAACCCTCACTGGTGGTTCCGGTGGTGAGGTCGTAACTTCCGAGGATCCTGGTTCCTCTCGACTCTTCACTCTAGCGGCGCACACGGAAGAGCCCGTCATGCCCCCAAGGGGCACGAAGATGACGGAAGAGGAGCTGAAGATTGTTTCTGACTGGATAGCCGGTGGCCTCCTCGAAACGAAGAACTCGAAGGCACGCAAGTCAGATAAGCCCAAAGTCGATCTGAACTCCATCAGTGCGACAGGGAAACCGGAAGGACCACCCGCCATGCCGGAGCACCTCATTCTCGAACCTGAAGTTCTCACCGACCGACCCAACGCGATTCCCGCTATTGCCCACAGTCCGTGGGCACCTATTGTCGCTGTGGCCGGCCAGAAGCAGGTCCTGCTTTACCACTCCGAAGATTATGACCTTCTCGGAGTCCTCCCCTACCCTGAGGGATTCCCCCAGACTCTCAACTTTTCTCCCAATGGCGCCTACCTCTCATGCGGTGGCGGCCGTGCCGGCAAGTCGGGTAACGTCGTTGCTTGGGACATCAAGACTGGTGAACGAATTCTCGAGGTCGGAAAAGAGTATGACATCGTTCTCGGGGCTGACGTTTCTCCTGATCTGAAAAACGCGATCCTTGGCGGTCCGAAGCGGCTGATTAAACTGTGGGACACCGTTTCCGGCGAAGAAGTTAATTCGATCAAGAAGCATCCCGACTGGATGTTGACGGCCCAATACTCTCCCGATGGCATTCTTTTCGCCACCGGCGGACGCAACAGCGGGCTATATGTGTGGGAAGCCGCGACAGGATATGAATTCTACACGCTTAAAGGACACACGAAGGCCGTAACATCGCTGGACTGGCGTTCTGACGGCAACGTTCTTGCCACCTGCAGTGAGGACGGACAAATCATCCTCTGGGAAATGAACGAAGGAAAGCAGGTCAAAAAGTGGAATGCCCACAGCGGAGGCGCCCTCGCTGTCACATTCGCGCCCAACGGCAATCTCGCCTCAGTAGGAAGGGACAAGACAGTCAAGATCTGGCAGGCCGATGGAAAACAACTCCACTCCATCACCGCATCCGACGACATCGTGATGAGCGTTGCGGTTTCACAGGACAACAAGCGTGTTTTCACCGGCGACTGGCATGGCAACATCAAAGTCTGGGACACTGCCACTGCCGCTCAAATCGCCGAAATCAAACCCAATCCACCTACGATTGAGGAGCAACTGGCCTATTCCGAACAACGAATCCGCGAACTCACCGGAGAACTACCAAAGCTGGAGCAGGGTGTAGCCGCCGTTTCCAAGGAAATCAGCGACGCCAAAAGTGCGCTCGTAGCCGTCGACAAGAGCGTTGCAGAAGCCACCAAGATTCGCGACACGCACAGAGGGGCTGCGGCCTCTCACGACGCGAAGATGAAAGCACTCGCCCCTCAAGTTGAGGCGGCCCAGAAAGTGCTAACGGCAAAGCAGGCAGCCACCAAAGTGCAAACCGATGCACTGAACGCCGCCAGTGCGGTGATTAAACCTGCTCAGGACGCAGTTACCACGAACACGAACGATCACAAGGCCAAGGAGGCCGCATTTCAAGCCTCACTAGCAGCCCTCAATGCTACCAAGACCGAAGCCACGAAACCCGCCCTCGAAGCGGCTCGTAAAACTCAACACGACCAGCTCGCTGCAGCCCGCGCCGCTGCAGAGAATGCGAGGAAAGCAACTGAGGCCGCAGTTGCTGCCAAAGGAGGAGCACGCGCACCTCTCGTTGCCGCTCTCGACCAAGCTCGAAAAGCTGCCACTGCAGCAAATGCACAAGTCGCCCCGGCGAAAACCGCTCAGACGAATGCAGAGACCAACCTTCGCAACGTAACGGCAGCCCGGGTAAAAGCGGATGCTGACCTCGCCGCAGCTTCCAAAGACGGCCAGGTTCCTCCTCCCAACCTCGTCGCTGCACAGCAAGCCGCCGCCACCGCGGAGAAGAATGCAGCTAACGCAGTCAATGCTGCCAAAGCCAAAGTTGCCGCCGTCGACGCG
>JAKMGR010000118.1 GCA_022424805.1 Verrucomicrobiales bacterium | reverse complement strand
GATGCCGGCCTGGAGCCCGCCTCTGTTGGGGATCCACGTGAACTGGCCCGGCGGATGAGTTTTGGATTCACGGGATTGCCACCGACTCCGCATGAGGTGGAGAATTTCGAAAAAGAATTTCGCTCCGATGCCGGTTCCGCCGTTTTGAATTATGCCAAGCGTCTAATGGATACGCCTCACTATGGGGAGCACTTTGCACGGCACTGGCTCGATGTAGTTCGCTATGCCGACTCGGCCGGATTTGCGAATGACTACACTCGTCCGAATGCCTGGCGGTATCGGGACTACGTGATTCGTGCTTTCAATGATGACAAGCCTTTTCCGGAATTTGTGAAGGAGCAGATCGCGGGTGACGAGATCGACGTCAAAGATTCGGAAAATCTCATCGCAACTGGTTTTCTTCGCATGGGGCCTTGGGAGCACACGGGGATGAGCGTTTTCAAAGAAACACGTCAGATGTGGCTCGACGATGTCACGGACTCTGTTGGGCAGACCTTTCTCGCCCATGCGATGCAGTGTGCAAAATGTCACGATCACAAGTTTGATCCCATTCCGACGCGTGACTATTACAAGATGATGGCTGTCTTTTCGACGACGCAATTTGCTGAGCGAAACGCCCCGTTTTTACATGAGGAGCAGAAAGCAGGGTTCGCGGAATCCGAAGCCTGGGTGAAAGCGAAGCTGAAAGGCTACAATCAGCAGTTGGGACGTCTGAAGAAAAAGATGGAGGCGCAGAAAAAGAATGAAACTGGCGATGCCAAAGTCGGTGACAACGGTCTCGACCCTGGTGACGAGGCCTCGTCTGCACGGATGGGGAAAAACATTTCCCGCCACAAGTGGGAACTGGATCGCACGTTGCCGATTGCCTACTCCGTTTACACGGGGAAGACGATCCAGAAGCGGGGAGTGTCTGGCAGGACCCTTCTTCCGAAGAAAGGTCCATGGGGAGAAGGAGAGATGGAAACCGATGCGATCCTCACGGGTGGCAGCGTCTATTCCCCAGCTGATGCGGTCCGCCCTGGGGCTTTGAGCGCGGCCGAGTCTGTAGGAGGGATGGAGAAAAGGGAATTTCCCACTGGAAAAGGCAATCGTCGACTCGCGCTCGCAGAATGGATTGTCGATGGAAAGAATCCTCTGACTTCCCGTGTCATTGTGAACCGGGTTTGGTCGTGGCATTTTGGAAAAGGGATTGCAGGAAACCCGAATAACTTTGGGGGAACCGGAGAATTGCCGACCCATCCTGAGCTTCTCGACTACCTTGCGAACTGGTTCATGGAAAATGGGTGGTCGATCCGGAAGCTGAACGAACTCATTGCCAGATCGGAGGCCTATCGCCGAAGCTCCCGCCATCCGAATGCTTCGCTCGTTCGGGAAAAAGACGCGCAGGATGATCTCTACGCGACCTTCCCGTCGCGCCGTCTTGTCGCGGAGGAATTGCGCGATGCGATGCTGGCAGTGAGTGGAGAACTGAATCCTCAAATCGGCGGTATCCCGGCCCGTCCTGATATGAATTCCGAAGTAGCGGTGCAACCACGCCAAATTATGGGAGGAACGGCCTCGGTCTATGAGCCGGATTCTGAGCCGAAAGCCCGGAACCGCCGGAGTCTCTACGCAGAAAAAATCCGAGGGCTGCGGGATCCTTTTCTGGAAACGTTCAACCAGCCCGGGCCGGACAATTCCTGTGAGCTTCGAGAAACGTCGACGGTTGCTCCCCAAGCCCTGACACTATTCAATTCCGTCGAGGTATTGGAGCGTGCGATTGCTATGGCTGATCGTCTGCAAAAAGAGAGGCAGGGAAAAGCGGAAACGATCGAACGGGCCTTTGCATTGACTCTCGGGCGTCCGCCCTCTGATCAGGAGAAGGTGCTTTGCCTTGCGCATTGGGATGAAGCATTGGCTGGCGAGAAAACTGCGAAATACGAAAAAGTGGAATTGCCTGCAAAGATCACCCGCACTGTAATGGCAGAAAAAACGGGCGAGCCGTATAATTTTATTGAGTTCATGCCCGCCTTTGAAAGCTACCAACCAGACAAGCAACTCGCCGATGTCGACGCATCGACTCGGGCGCTCGCTCACCTCTGCGTTGCCCTTTTTAACTCCAACGAATTTGCCCACCTGGATTGAGAATGAAACACGGAGACAAACATTTTATCGCATCCCCGAATCGACGGGACTTCCTCTACGGCATGGGAGCGGGGATCGGTTCCGTGGCCCTGACATCACTTTTGAAGGGAGCTAATTCTGTTGGTGGAATTGGTCGCGCCCATCACCCGTCAATCGCGAAGCGCTGCATCTTCCTGATGATGGAGGGCGGGCCGTCGCATATAGACACCTTCGACCCGAAGCCAAAACTTACGCAGCTGCATCTCAAGAAGTTTTCCCGAAAAGGGGACATGGAAAGTGCAATGTCTTCCGGGGAACGTTACTTTGTGAAAAGTCCCTTCGAATTCGTCAAAGCGGGGAAGAGTGGTGCTGACATCGCAACGGAGTGGGTGCATCTCAAGGAGCGTGTCGATGACATTTGTTTCTATCGTGGTGCCCAGGTGGAGTCGGTCAATCACCCCACAGCTTGTTTCCAGTTGAATACAGGAAATCGTTTTGGTGGCGATCCCGCCGTTGGTTCCTGGGTTACTTATGGTCTTGGCTCGATGAATGATAATCTTCCCGGTTTTGTTGTTCTTCCCCGAACCAGTTATCCGCAAGGCGGAGCCGGGAACTGGTCGAATGGTTTTCTTCCGGCAGACTTTCAGGGGACTCCTCTTCGTCCAACGGGAAGCCCCATTCTTGATCTGAATCCTCCGAAGGGAATTACGGCTAAACGCCAACGCAAGAATCTTGATTTGCTGGGCGAACTTAACCAATTGCATCGCGATCAGCGGCCCGATCGCGATGACCTCGATGCCCGGATGTCTTCCTATGAGTTGGCCTACCGGATGCAGACAGAAGTGCCCGGAGTGATCGACTTGGATGGGGAGAAAGAATCGACCTTGGAAGATTACGGGATCGGTAATGCAAAGACAGATGCCTTTGGCCGGAAGTGCCTCCTTGCTCGTCGTCTTATTGAGAAGGGAGTGCGCTTTGTTCAGGCCTATGCCGGAAACTGGGACAGCCACGATTACATTGCGCGAGCTCACGGTTCACTGATTCAGTCCGTCGACAAGCCGATTGCGGCCTTGCTCCAAGATTTAAAAGAGCGAGGACTTTTAGAGGATACTCTGGTTGTCTGGTGCGGTGAATTTGGCAGGACTCCCGATAACGGCATCCGCGGGGGTGGTCAGAGCTACGGCCGTGATCATAACGCTAAAGCGATGTCAATGTGGTTTGCCGGTGGTGGGGTGAATGCCGGCCATACGATCGGAGCGACCGACGAGATCGGTGGCGAAGCGGTGGAGTGCGTGCACCACATCCGCGATGTGCATGTGACTTTACTGCACTTGTTGGGGCTTGATGACAACAAGTTGACCTACTACCACGCAGGACGGCACAAGCAATTGTCGCAGTTCGGCGGAACGGTGATCGAAGATTTGATCGCCTGATTTCTCTGCTTAGCGGAATGGAAGATTATTTATGTCGAGCGCGTTGGACTCGATGGCCGATGTGAAATCTTCTCAGGGTTCGAAAGATAAACTTTCAGATCAAGCAGTCAAAAAAGCCAGGTCTGTGTTTCTTGTGAAAATCTTAAAACTATCAC
>JAKMGR010000102.1 GCA_022424805.1 Verrucomicrobiales bacterium | reverse complement strand
TAGCCACGCAACGCAATGTAAGTTTTGTTACAAATTTGCCTTGTAAGATTTCCTAAATTTTAGTAATCCCACAGGATGAACAAGGATAGCTCACCGCTACTCCTGTTCCTACACAACACAGACAGTTCAGACGACAATGTATTCGCCGAGGTAAAACACTCGGCCGAGATGAGCTGTGGTGTAGCGTGGGAAGTAGGAGAACTGACAATTCGGCTACGCCCTTCGAGGGACGGCGAAGAGGAAAAGTCTGCTACCCCGTGCTTCCGCGACATCGTCTCTGACACCGATGTTTGTTCTCCCCAATTGGTCGCCGACCTCACTCGTATCGAATGCGACAGTCACCAAATCACGCCGACCAAAGCGACTTTTCGCCACCAGCTCTACGAATTCACCGTCGGAGTTGCGGCCATCCTATCGGGACTCTGCGTTCTTGGAGTCGTTCTGGGATTCTGTGCCTTTCTAATTGGGGTTGCGATTCCGTTTGGACTGTTTTCGTGAGCAATTCAACAAGGGTTAGGTTATCGATCTAATCCTGTTGGGTAGGATTTGAACGCGACGATTCTGCACTTGCTAGGTTTCAGCCATGAGCGCCTCACTTCTCGACGCCAGCACCTTGGAATGCGTCTTGTGAATGTTCACGGGCACGTCATGAAAGATTTGCTCGCGCCGCGCGTTGCGCACGCACGTTCAGCGTTCGATTGATGACCGATTCAGCAGCCCAAAAGCCCCCCATTCCATGCACTCCGGCGCCTGGCGGTGTTGACGAAGAGCAGAGGAAAATCTCCGGGTCGGGTGTTGTGTGAGGGCGCAGGGAAACCACAGGACGGGTCAGCAATTGTCGCCAATCGGTCACCCCGCCGACGATATCCCCTCCAATAAGGTTCGGGTTGTAGGCCTCGTAGTCGGCGCAATTCATCGTGTTCCTCTCAAGCACGCAGTCCCGAAAACCGGGAGCAAATCGCTCGACCTGTCTTTCGATTACCTCGGTTCGATCCAGCTCGGATCCTGCCGGAACATGACAATAGGCCCAGAAGACATGCTTTCCTTCCGGCGCTCGGCTCGGATCACTCACGGTTGGCTGAGATGTCAGCACAAAGGGTTCATCGCTGTGAATCCCCTCCCACATCTCGCGTTCGGAACGCACGATTTCATCGAGAGAACCACCAACGTGAACCGTTCCGGCACGGCGGCAGTCGGAATTGGTCCACGGAACGGGATCACTGAGAGCATAGTCGATCTTGAAGATTCCCGGCCCATGGCGGAACCGATTCAGCTTTTTACGAAACACATCCGGTAGACGATCGCCGGCAATTCGAGCCATCGCGCTAGTTGAAGTATCAAAGACATACGAGGAAGCAGCGGGGAGTTCGTCAATCGCCCCTACCCATAAACCCGTTTCCACTTCACCGCCGAGTTTGCGCAGGTGACTGACCATGGCATCGGTAATCGCCTGGGATCCCCCTTTCGCAATCGGCCATCCGTAGGCATGCCCGACCAGCATCAGCATCAGGCCCACCGCATTTGTCGCGAGAGGTCGATCAAGCGGCAGAATTGAATGAGCCGCATTTCCTGCTAGCAAGGCCCGAGCCTTTTCATCGGAAAACCACAGCCGGGCAGCATCGAGCGCAGCCGGGAGAACACGCAATCCAAATTGCGTTACCGCAAGCGGGTGTTTCGGGATTTTGGGTGGGGCCAATAGATCTTCAATAATCTCGTCACAAAGCGGCACAAGCGGAGCGAAAACTCGACGATACGCAGCGGCTGCCTGCTCGTTTAATCTCTCGGAAGTCTCGTCCACAGACCGTGCCATCACTGCTGCCTCCCCACCCTCCAACGGATGCGCCAGCGGCAAGTCTGGATGAATCCACTCGAGCCCATAATCGCCAAGCGGAAGCGTCTGCAGAAAGGGCGAAGCCAATCCCATAGGATGAACCGCCGAACAAACATCGTGGCGAAATCCCGGCAAGGTCAGTTCCGAGGTGCGAGTTCCCCCGCCCGTTGTTTCGTGCCCCTCTACCACGAGAACTTTTTGCCCTTCCTGAGCAAGCCGGATCGCTGCAGCGAGACCATTCGGTCCCGCCCCAATGATCACGCTGTCGTATTCGGTGGAGTTATTCATCCTGCACTCCAAAACAAAACCGCCCCGACCTTGCTTCGCGAGGAGCGAAAAAGGTGGGGCGGCTCATTGAATTTGTTTCGCTTAGAGCTGACCACAATCAGCAACGATGATCTCTTTCGAAGTCTTTCCACTGCGGCTTCCAAGACCTTCAAGTGTTTCAACGACATCCATGCCTTCGATAACACTTCCGAACACGACGTGGTGTCCATCAAGCCACTCCGTCTTTGCGGTGCAGATGAAAAACTGTGAGCCATTTGTGTTCGGACCGGCGTTGGCCATGCTGAGAATACCGGGACCGGTGTGATTCAATTCAAAATTCTCATCTTCAAACTTGGTTCCGTAGATCGACTGGCCTCCGGTTCCATCACCACGGGTGGTATCACCGCCCTGACACATGAAATCAGGAATCACACGATGGAAAGGGCTCCCCTTGTAGCTGACCATCTTCTCCCCGGTGCACAGGCAACGGAAGTTCTCAGCGGTTT
>JAKMGR010000086.1 GCA_022424805.1 Verrucomicrobiales bacterium | reverse complement strand
GAGTGAGAGGACTGAGAAGTCCTCACTTCACATCAAAATCAAACCCGCGCGAAAAGGGTTCATTGTTCAGCGTGTAGTGCCACCATTCCTTGTCGTAGTGGCGAAATCCGCGCTTTGCCATAGCCGCCTTGAGCGTAGCCCGGTTCACTTTCTGAGCAGCCGTAACCGCGTTTGAATTGTGTGACGATTCCGGGCCAAAGAAATCAAAATTCGTTCCCATATCGACTTCACCACCTTCGAGTTTGACGAGACTAAGGTCGACGGTGCTGCCACGAGAATGAGCCGAACGACCCGCAATGTAGCCGTCTCGAGCCAGCGTGCTTTTCTCGATGTTGGGATAGTATTTCGCCTTCGTCCGCTGATCGCTTCGATTGCGGACCCAGCGCATAAAGTGATTCACGGCGCGCTGTGGTCGGTAGGCATCAAACACTTTCAGTCCGTAACCTTCCTTTTTCAGATCGGCCTGCACCAGTTTCAGCGCCTCGGCTGCGCGACGGGCAATGATGACTTTCTTCGCCTTGTAGCCATCGACTTTCTTTCCGACAAAATTATTCGAAGTCGCGTAGCGGGCGTCAGTCTGGATCGAGGGAGCCACATCCTCGAGATAGACGAAACCGTCAGGCAGAGCAGATGCGGTGGCTCGGAATAGGAGGAGGACCCCGATCGCAATTGCGAAGTTTTTCATGACCTTCGTCTACCATCTCGCTTTGCTTTCGGCAATGGGATTCGATGCGGTGGTTCCCAATTCATACTCACCCATTCTTTCTGATACTTTCTTTCTCTTTTTCCAGTGCGAAGCGCGCCTTCCCACGTAACCTCTCGACACGACTCTTTCATGGCGAAGCGAACCAGACAGACAGCTCCCCTTTCCGACACGCAGATCGAAGTTCGTGGAGCGCGGCAGAACAACCTCAAGGGCATCGATATCGATATTCCGGTTGGGAAATTCACTGTCGTGACAGGGCCGAGCGGCTCTGGAAAATCGAGCCTCGCTTTCCAGACTCTCTATGCGGAAGGGCAGAGACGCTATGTCGAAACCTTTTCCCCCTACACCCGGCAGTTCTTTGACCGGATGGACAAACCGCAGGTCGATTCGATCCGCGGAATCCCGCCTGCGATTGCGATCGAACAGCAAAATGCGGTCAAGACAACCCGCTCGACCGTAGGAACGATCACGGAAATCAATGACTACCTGAAGCTACTTTTTCCGCGACTCTGCAAGGGCTACGACCCGGTTACAGGAGACCTCATCGAACCGGACACACCGGAGTCGATTCTGCGGAAGACGAAGGAACGTTTTGGAAACGGCGGCGCTCTCTTGATTCTTTTTGGCACCACCGTTCCAGCGAAAACGAAGCCAGCCGAGTTTTTCGAATTTCTCCAGCAGCAGGGTTACCTGCGCGTCTGGATTTTCGGCGAAGCCTATCGGGTCGATGCGCCGGAGAAATACAAAACGAAAACTCTCCCCGGCGAGGTCGACGTGATCCAGGACCGGGTCGCACCGTCACGGCGTTCACGATTTCTCGAAGCTCTCGAACGAGCACTCGATCTCGGAAAGGGCGTTGCCTCGATTGTCGATACGGAGAGCGGAGAAAAGCTGTCCTTCTCCCGAAGCTGGATATCGCCGGAAACAGGGACAGAGCTGAAGCCGCCGACGCCGGGGCTGTTCAGTTTCAATAATCCGATGGGGGCGTGCCCCGCTTGCCGTGGATTCGGTCGCGTCATCGGCATTGATGTCGATAAAGCCCTTCCAGACAAATCTCTCTCCATTGCGGAAGGTCTTGTCCGCGCCTTCCAAGGCGACAGTCACTACGAGTGCGAAGAAGACCTCGAACGCTGTGCCCGGGCACGCGGACTCAGCCTGATCGAACCTTATGACGAAATGTCGGAGGAGGATCAACGCTGGATCATCGAAGGGGACGGCGGTGATCCTGAAGAAGCGTGGCAACATGGCGCCTGGTATGGCGTCCGTGGATTTTTCGACTGGATGGAATCCCGTGCCTATCGGATGCACGTCCGCGTTTTCCTGAGCCGCTACCGCAGTTACACCACTTGCAAGGATTGCAAAGGAACCCGACTGAAAGCGGAAGCTCTCAACTTCCGCGTCGCCGACAAAACACTGCCCGAGCTCTGGCAGCTATCGATCGACGATCTTGCCGACTTCTTTTCCACAATCCAGGTTCGCAAGGAAGACACCACCGCAACGATGTTGCACGAGGAAGTCTCGAATCGCCTCGGCTACCTTCGCGAAGTGGGCCTTGGATACCTGAACCTCGATCGACCAACAAGAACGCTTTCAGGCGGAGAAACTGAACGAGTCAATCTCACGACCTGCCTCGGGGCAAGCCTGACAAACACACTATTTGTTCTCGATGAGCCAACTGTCGGCCTCCATCCACGTGATGTCGGCAAACTCATCGGAGTTATGCGGCATCTACGTGACCTCGGCAATACCATCGTCGTGGTCGAGCACGAGGAGGCAGTCATTCGCTCCGCCGACTATCTCGTCGACATCGGGCCGGGCCGCGGTGATGGAGGGGGTGAGTTGGTCTACGCCGGAGACGGAATTGTTTCTGCAGCAGATGCTACGAGAAAGCAGAAGGACAATCCGCGCGCGCTGACTTTGGAGTATTTGTCAGGGAAAAAGAAAATTGAAGTTCCGCAGGAGCGGCGCACTTTCGATCACACCCTGAAGATTCGCCGCGCGACGCAGCACAACCTGAAGAAGATCGATGTGGAAATCCCGCTCGGTGTTTTCTGCTGCGTCACCGGCGTTTCCGGTTCAGGCAAGTCCACCCTGATTCACTCCGTCCTCCACGGCAATCTCCTCCGTGAGATGGGGCTGGCCGGAGCCGACGACGAAGTAGGTTCCTGCAAAGGCATTAGCGGCGCGAGCCGGATTCGGGAAGTTGTGATGGTCGATCAGGCTCCGCTTGCAAAGACGCCGCGCTCTACCCCTGCTGTCTACACCGGCATTTTTGAACCGATTCGAAAGCTCTTCACGGAGACCGCTGATGGAAAGTCCCGATCCCTGACGCCAGGCTACTTTTCCTTCAACAGCGGCGCCGGACGTTGCGCTCGCTGCCTTGGAAACGGATACGAGAAGGTGGAGATGCAGTTTCTCAGCGATCTCTACGTGACCTGCCCCGAATGCGAGGGGAAACGCTACACACCTGAAGCTCTCGAAATCGAGCTGGCTGAAAAGACAATCCACGACATTCTGCAGATGACGGTGAGCGCAGCGATCGAATTTTTCTTCGCAATCGAAGATCGCAAGTCCGCCAAAATTGTCGAAGGCCTTCAGTTGCTCGCTGACGTCGGTCTCGGCTACCTGCGCCTCGGCCAACCGCTCAACACTCTCTCTGGTGGAGAAAGCCAACGCCTCAAGCTCGTAGGCCATCTCCTTTCCAAACCGAAACGCCAGAAGAAAGACGAAAAGACAACACTTCTGATCTTTGACGAGCCGACCACCGGCTTGCACTTCGATGACACTGGAATGCTCCTGCGAGTTTTTGAGCGACTTGTCGAAGCAGGAGAGTCCGTCGTCGTCATCGAACACAACCTCGAGGTCATCCAGTGTGCCGATCACATTATTGATCTCGGCCCCGAAGCAGGTGTCGACGGAGGTGAGGTAGTCGTC
>JAKMGR010000033.1 GCA_022424805.1 Verrucomicrobiales bacterium | reverse complement strand
CGTCTTGCCCTGGCAGCCAGTCACTGGGATGGACGGTATCTGACTGGCTATGATATCGTGCAGTCTGTCGCCGTAAGCCATGGGGACATGCGGCTGGTGGCAGCCGATCCGGTAGTGAAAAAGGGTGAATACTTTGCTCCGCACCGGAATTACGGAAACCAGCCCATGGCGCATTCGTTGACTAATTCGCTAGGTGCTTCGCTACCGGGATTCAATTCGAAGGACAATTCTGACTATTTGATTGTCCACGACTTGAAGCCAGGGTTGCCCTACCGGAACCGAGCACCACTTCCATTTGCCACCGACAAGTCCAGGGATGTCCAGCTCTATGGTGACTTTGACAATGGAGCAGGCACCATGATTGATGGCCCATACATCAACAAGCCTGACGAGGGTAATGTGCATGCTCTGAGAACGCGAATGACGCAGGAGATTGTCCACTACTGGGACACTCTGAGAGATTACGGGGAATTCCCCTATTTCAGTCACCCGGAGAAAGCTGAGGCCGGAGGTCCAGCTTATTTCTCCCCCAACCGGATCGTTTCTGGGCCAGGAATGTTTGGTTCTTTGCCAACTGGCTTGGGGCAGGATAAGCCGTGGCAGACTTTGCTCTTCCGCCCCGATTCATACGGTGCTGGAGGTGCCTACAGGGATTCACATCCGGGAGCGCTCAGTCCGCCGGATCACCTTGTCATGGATCTTTTCTGGATGCCTGTGGTGGAGCCTTACGCCATCAGTGAGCCTCTTTCGACCTCGGGGAAGATTAACCTGAATTTTGAGATGATGCCTTTCATGCATGTGGAGCGGACAACGGCTCTTCGGGGTGTCTTCAAGTCAGAGTTTATGGTTTGCATTCCCAACAAATACCACATGAGTTACAAACATGGTCGCGGCCGTGGGCGTTACTACCACTGGCGGGATAATCCGTTTGGAGGAGAGTTGCAAGGCAAGCGTCTTCGTTCTGTGATTCAGGAGACAGCGACACTCGATCAGTTCAAAGAACGTTTCAATAAAGGTGAGGAAATCTTCAAGTCAGCTACGGAAGTTTGCGAAATTCACCTAGTCCCGCAGGAGATATCTGACAGGTTCAACACTCCAAAAGGAAGCATTGGCCATGAAACCCCAACGGTTGAGCAAATGCAGAGTTCTGAGTACTGGAAAGACTACAAGCTGGTAGGGGATAACTCACGTGAGCGTCCTTATACAAATATTCAGCAGCGAACCACGACCAAATCGAACACCTTTAAGGTTCATTATCGCGCTCAGGTCCTGAAGCAGTCACGCCGCGATAGTCCGTCTGAGTATTCCACTTGGAAGCCGGAGCTTGATACGGTGCAAGCTGAGTATCGAGGTTCTTCTATCGTCGAGCGCTACGTGGACCCAAATGACGACAGAATCCCTGATTTTGCTACTGATATCACGGCTTCTCTGTCAGAGTACTACCAGTTCAGGGTCGTGAATCCGAAGCGTTTCGCACCGTAATTTTTGTTCGGAGGAATAAGTTAACTTTATGAAAGCTCAAAACTATCATAAGATCGAGCAGGGCCGTGAAGCGGCGTTCAGCTTGGTCGAAGTGACTCTCTCAATGGCGATAGCCGCAGTTGCTCTCGTTTCTATCATTGGAATGTTGCCTCAGGGCATGCAGACCATGCGAGATGCCGGTGATCGTGCCATCCAGGCAAGGATACATCAGCAGATCCTCAATGAATTGCAGATGACTCCGTATGGGGGTGACGCAGGAAATTCTCCATTGGATGACTATGACGGCTTGGAGATCTTTTACGATTCTCAAGGCGAAGAACTGGGAGATTCCAACAATAACGCGTCGGTGAAAGATTCGTTTGATCACATTTTCACCGCTCGAGTAAGTGTTCCAAAAGATGGAGGTCGCTTGCCAGATACTGTCGGTGGCAACACTTTCAATGGGTTTGCTTTCTCAGAGGGTTCAGGTGTTGAAGAGAGTAAGTATCTCCGTCCCATTCTCGTTGAGATCGCGGTTGTTTCTGGTCGGCCTACTTTTGATTGGGGTGATGAGGACAACCAGAAGCTCATTTCGGTTTACCAGAGCTACGTTGTGAAGATGGGCAAGGATTACACAAGATAATGAAGATTTCTTTTAAACCGCTAGCAAAGGCGTTCTCCCTGATTGAGATGATGGTAGCCATGACTATCCTCTCGGTGCTCATGTACATGCTCACCTTGGTGTTGGACCAAGTGCAGGAGGGTTGGCGCTATTCGGAAAGCAGAATCAGCCAGTTTCGTGAGGCGCGCGTTTCGTTCGATTTGATCACGAAGAATCTTGGTCAGTCCTCGTTGAACACATACTGGGATCTGAAAGACGATAACAAGGACGGGCT
>JAKMGR010000025.1 GCA_022424805.1 Verrucomicrobiales bacterium | reverse complement strand
AAACCGGGTTGGCCCCTTCGGCCTACTTCAGGCCGTTGCTGACGGAATCAAGTTCCTCCTCAAAGAGGACTTCACTCCAAGTCACGTTCGCAAAGGTTACTTCTGGCTCGCTCCTGCTCTCGTGATGGTGCCAGCCCTCGTCACCTGCGCCGTTCTTCCTTTCGGAAGTCAGCTCTTCGGAGAAAAAATGGTCATCGCTGACCTCAATGTAGGCCCTCTATTTGTATTCGCCGTCGCCTCCCTTTCCGTCTACGGAATCGTTCTCGCAGGTTGGGCTTCCAATTCCAAATACCCTTTCTTCGGCGGCGTTCGCTCAACGTGCCAGATGATCTCCTACGAGATATCACTCGGTCTTTCGATCGTGCCACTTCTGATGATCTACGGAGAACTGAATCTCGGACGTATCGTTCAGTTTCAGGCGGAAAACGGTTGGGCACTTCTTCCGCTCTGGGGAGAAGGTCTCAGCGTGCAGGGATGGATCATCACGATTCCGATCTTCATCTCCTTCATCATTTTCATGACGTCGATGTTTGCGGAGACCAACCGTCTCCCCTTTGACCTTCCCGAATGTGAAACGGAGCTCGTTGCCGGATACCATACGGAATACAGCTCGATGAAATTCGCGCTCTTTTTCCTCGGGGAATACGCCGCAATGATTATCGGATCAGGGCTCGCTGTAACTCTGTTCCTCGGCGGATGGAGTCTTCCCTTTGGCTTGCTCACACCGGAAAGCATCGATGCCGCAGTTCCCTGGTGGCATGGGCTCATCCACATCGCAACCTTCTTTGCCAAGGTGATTATCCTGATTCTTTTCTTTATCGTTGTTCGCTGGACCCTTCCTCGTTTCCGCTACGACCAGCTGATGCGTCTCGGCTGGATTTTCTTCTTCGAAATTGCCCTTTTCAACGTCGTTCTCACCGCTGCCCTACTGTGGTGGTTCAACAGCCCATCCTAATTTTTTCTGAAATACTAACATGGCCATCATCTTAAAACGCCCGAAACTGAAGTGGTGGGAGTATCTCTACCTCCCCGCGCTAGCTCAGGGCATGCGGGTAACACTCGGCCACCTTTTCCGTATTCTGACCCGAAAGGAGAAGGTGACGATGCAGTACCCAGAGGAGAAATGGGATGATCAACTCCCGGAGCACTACCGCGGAGCTCCCGCCCTCGTTACCGACGAGCAGGGACGCGAACGCTGTGTCGCCTGCCAGCTCTGTGAGTTCATTTGCCCTCCCCGCGCCATTACGATCAAGCCCGAGGAAATTCCATCAGACGACAAGTGGGCCAAAGTCGAGAAGCGACCCAACGCGTTCGACATCGACATGATCCGCTGCATTTACTGTGGGCTCTGCGAAGAAGTCTGCCCCGAACAGGCCATCTATCTCCGCAAAGACTACGCCATCACAGGAACAAGCCGGGAAGAAATGGTGCACGATAAGGAACGACTATATGAGATTGGCGGTGTCCGTGAGGGACTCGTCAATAAATGGAACGAGCTTAAGTGAAGTGACGAGATATTGGATTTTAGAAGTTGGATACTAGTTAAGCCGAGCATCTCATCACCTAAATCAGAACACCAAAATCCAATCACCAAGATCTGATATCCCGAGCCTTCTTCCCAGATTGCCAGACAAAATGACGTTCCTTTTTTACATATTCGCCGCCCTCGCCCTTGTCGGCGGAATCGGGGTTGTCGTGAACAAAAACCCGGTTTCATCGGCCTTCGCGATGATCGTTTCCTTCCTCGGACTGGCTGCTCTTTTCATCCAACTCGATGCCTATTTGGTTGGAATTCTCCAGATCCTTGTCTACGCCGGAGCGATCATGGTGCTGTTCCTTTTCATCATCATGCTTCTCGATGTAGAAGTGGAAGAGAAACGAGCCCATCCGTTCATCGCTTCGCTCGGAGCAGCTGGCATCGCGGGTGGAGTCACTCTTCTAGTTATAACCGTGCTGAAGCGCAGTGGCATCGGTGATGCCTCTTTCCCAAAACTCTCTCCCGTCGAAGGCTCTGGAAATACGGATGTTCACCGAATTGGTGAGCTCCTTTTCGGCCAATACTGGTTCCCTGTTCTCATCGTCGCCGTGCTCCTGCTCGTCGCCACCGTTGGCGCCGTTGTTCTGAGTAAGAAGCAATTAAGATAACCCGACAGCAACACTACTTGTTTCATGGATACCGCCCTCACCCTGAATCACTTTCTCTTCGTCAGCGGAGTGCTCTTTGCTATCGGACTCGCCGGCGTTCTAATCCGTCGCAACCTCATCGTTATTTTCATGTGCCTCGAGCTGATGCTCGCTGCCGCCAACCTCACGCTCGTCGCGTTTTCACGCTTCAACGTGCAGGACGGCCAACCCGCCTACGAAGGCCACGTTCTCCTTTTCTTTATCATTACCGTAGCAGCCGCCGAGGTTGCCGTGGGCCTCGCGATTATCGTCGCTCTCTTCCGATCCCGTGAAACCACGGATGTGACGAAGATCAATTCGATGAAGTTCTGATTTTCCGACCGCTTTGTTTTCCATGGACCCCAACATGTCAGCCTGGACCGTTCTTCTGCTGCCCCTTCTCGTGGCCGCAGCCATCTTGCTTGGACTGAAACGTTGGTCCGGACTCAGCTCGCTGCTCTCGACCGGTTCCGCAGCGATTACCTTTTTTCTCTGCATCGGGCTCGCACGCGGTGGAATCGGTGAGGTAGAGGCATTTCCGTGGCTCCGCCTTGGCGATGGTTTTCTCGTGGAGATTGGGTTTTCACTCGATGAATTGAGCCGGGGAATGATGCTCATCGTTACCTCGATCGGTTTTCTCGTTCACCTTTTCTCGCTGGCCTACATGAAGGACGACGAAGGCAAAGCCCGCTACTTTGCGGGGCTTTCGCTCTTCATGTTCTCAATGACGGGCATCGTCCTCGCCGACAACCTCGTGATGATGTTCATCTTCTGGGAGTTGGTTGGTGTCAGTTCCTACATTCTCATCGGCCACTGGTATCAGAAGAGCTCCGCAGCCGAAGCTGCCAAGAAGGCGTTTCTCACCAACCGTATCGGCGATTTCGGATTCATGATCGGCATACTCCTCGTCTGGATGCTGACCGGTTCCTTCTACTTTGAACAGA
>JAKMGR010000065.1 GCA_022424805.1 Verrucomicrobiales bacterium | reverse complement strand
GACGAGGGGTTTGGAATCGGAATCGCTCATTCGCTCACAAAAACGACGCTCCCAATTTTGTCAATTCGTGGTTTGTTACGCAACCTTCACAAATGGCTCAGGAAATTTTGATCCCTGCTTACGGATTAGCACTCGATGACTGGATCGAGTGGATGGAAGAGCGCGATCAGCCAAAATTCCGGGCAAAGCAGGTTGTGGAATGGCTTTTTCAAAAACGAGTCACATCGTTCGATGAGATGACGAACCTGAGCCACGATCTTCGGGAGCAGCTCAAAGAGGAATTCACGATCGGACTTCTTCCCTCAGTTCGCCTGACAGGCTCCAAGGACACAACTCGAAAATTTCTTTTTCGGCTCCACGATGGGCGCCTCGTTGAGACGGTGAAAATCCCGGCGAATGCCAATTTCGACGGCGAGCGCAGCGGACGGATCACTCTCTGTGTATCCAGCCAGGTCGGCTGTGCCTACGATTGTAAATTCTGTGCGAGCGGACTGGCTGGCTTCACCCGCAATCTCAGCACCGGAGAAATCGTAGGGCAGGTCATGACGGCGGAGCACGAAACGGGCGACTCAATTCGCAATATCGTTTTCATGGGTATGGGCGAACCGCTTGCCAATCTCACGAACCTGACGAAAGCCCTCACGATTCTGAATGCAAACTGGGGCGTGAACCTGGGGGCTCGTCAGATTACAGTCTCGACCAGTGGCCTTGCCCCGCAGATCGAAAAGCTTGCAAAAATCCCGATGCAAATTCGCCTCGCGATTTCGCTCCATGGCGCTACCGACGAAGTGCGCGAGCAGATCATGCCGGTGAACAAGAAATACAACATCAATCGGCTTTTCGATTCCTTGCAGGTTTGGCTTCGCCACAAAAAACAGATGATCACCTTCGAATACATTCTCATCGAAGGAATCAATGACAGTCTTGATCAGGCGAAAATATTGGCGATGCGGGCGAAGTCGCTGCACGCCAAAGTGAATTTAATTCCTTACAATACCGTGGAAGGCCTTCCCTGGAAACGCCCAGATATACCTGCGCAGGATGCTTTCTTGAATGTGCTTTCAAAAGCGAACATAACTGCCACGATTCGTCGGGAGAAAGGCCATGATATCGATGCTGCTTGTGGCCAATTGCGCCTGCAGGAGGAAGACCTTCCTAGCCTCGAAGCCTCAGTGAGCGATTCCCCGGCTTGACTAACTCTATCCCAGCCGTTGCAGACACAGCCACAACTGTGAATCGTACCACAAATTTCGAGTGCCCAATGGTTCTCTTGCTGATATCCTAGTCAGGTTATTCTCCGACTCAATACCTCCGTCTAACCCGACAAACGCAGACTCCGGATCAAGAAATCCTGCAGGACCGCTTGGGCCCGGAAGAAATACATCGGATACCTGAACGCCGCTCCTCAACAGGATAGGGAAAAAACGGATCGCGTTCGCATCCAGGCAATCACGAGATGAAGTCCGCCATCGAAAGATGGTAAGAGCCGCCCTCCACCTCAATGTTAAACGTTCGCGCCATCGGCGCGCCTCAGTCTTTAAACTGCCCCACTAGATTCGTCATCGTCTCCTTCGCGTCACCGTAGATCATACGGGTATTGTCGCGGAAGAAGAGCGTGTTAATCAAGCCAGAGAAACCAGCTCCCTGTCCGCGCTTGAGCGCGAAAACGGTACGGGCCTGATGGACGTTGATGATGGGCATGCCATAGATCGGACTGCTTTCATCTTCGCCAGCCGCCGGATTGACCACGTCATTGGCGCCGATCACGATGGCGACGTCGACCGTTTCCATGATCGCATTGACGTCGTCCATTTCACAAAGCTGCTCGTAGGGAACGTCGGCCTCGGCGAGGAGAACGTTCATGTGTCCGGGCATACGACCGGCAACCGGGTGAATCGCAAAGCGAACTTCAGCGCCATTGTTTTCGAGAATCTCTCCCAACTCCTTGACCGCGTGCTGCGCCTGGGCAACCGCCATTCCGTATCCCGGGACAAAGATCACGGACTCTGCTGCCTCGAGAACGTAAAAGGCGTCCTCCGGTGAAATGGGCTTCATTTCTCCTTCCACTTCCTGGGTAGTGCCACTGGAAGCTCCGAAGCCACCGAAGAGCACGTTGCCAAGGGTCCGGTTCATCGCCTTACACATGATGACCGTGAGAATGATTCCCGATGCGCCAACCAAACATCCAGCGACAATGAGAACGTTATTCAGAATCACGAAACCAGCGGCCGAAGCGGCGATTCCAGAGAAGCTGTTGAGGAAAGAGATCACCACCGGCATGTCGCCACCACCAATCGGGATGACTCCGAGGACACCAAGAAGAAGAGACAGCCCAATAACCGCGTAGAGAGCCCAGGCAGCTCCCGTCGCAACGAAGATCCCGCCGAAGACGAGAAGGGCAATAAAGACAAGTGTGTTGATCGCTTTCTGTCCCGGGAACACCGTAGCCGAGCCACCCATTTTTCCGGAAAGCTTGAGGTAAGCAATCATCGATCCTGTGAAGGTGATGCCACCAACAAGAATGGCGAATACGACTGCACAGGCCGTGAAAAGAGGATACTCGGCCTTGTCAAAATTTCCGGCCTTCGCAAACTCGGCCCAACCCACTAGGAGTGAAGCTAATCCACCGAAGCCGTTGAAAAGCGCCACCAGTTCGGGCATCCCAGTCATCTGAATCCGCTTCGCAGCGACGACTCCGATAGCAGCTCCGACAAGAAGTCCGATGATGATCCAGGTGAAAGACAGCGGTTCGCCAGCGTTGATGTCGCGGTTGAGCAACGTGACGATCACGGCAAGAAGCATTCCGATAGAGGAAATCTGATTTCCGCGACGAGCCGTGTCAGCGGAACCAAGCATCTTGATGCCGAAAATAAACAGCACCGAAGCGACGATGTAGGAAATGTTAATGAAGTATTCCATGTGTAGCAGCGTCAAAAGTTTCGCGTTCTTACTTCCCCTTCTTTTTGAACATTCCAAGCATTCGGTCCGTCACCATGTATCCACCGACCACGTTGACCGTTGCAAGGATCAAGGCAGCGAGGCCGAGCCATTTTCCGAGTGAGCCTTCGATTGCACCGGCTGCGAGAAGCGCACCAACGATCGTGATTCCCGAAATCGCGTTTGATCCAGACATCAGCGGCGTGTGAAGCTGACTCGGGACTTTCTGGATCAGTTCAAAGCCGAGGAACGCGGCCATGACGAAGACGAATATGAGAAGAATGAGTTCCATGGTTCGGAGTAAATGGTGAAAGGTAAAAAATTATCAAACAGGGTTAAGTGCCTGACCTGAGAGGGTTAGCTCAGTCTTTGAAGCGCTCGTGAACGACAGCTCCGTTATGAGTGATGACACAGCCTTGCTGGATTTCGTCTTCGAGATCGATTTTGAATTCCTTCGCTTCTTCGTCCCAGAAGTGCTCGATCATATTTGCGAAGTTTGAGGCGAGAACCTGCGAAGCGTGCTTGGAAACCTGACCCTCGAAATTGGCTAAACCGACGAGCTTGACGCCGTTTTCGGTTTCGGTCTCTTCGCCGGGTGTAATTCCCTCGACGTTTCCGCCAGTTTCCGCAGCAAGGTCGACGATTACGCTACCGGGCTGCATGCTCTCGACGACATCTTTCTTGATCAAAACGGGCGGCTTCCTGCCGAAAACTTTCGCCGTGGTAATGACAACATCGCTCTGCGCGCAGACCTTGGCCTGAGCCTGAACCTGCTTCTCAAGCTGCTCGGGAGTGAGCTCTTTGGCGTAGCCTTGATCGGTCCCGCCGGTATCACCGAGGTCGATGCGGAGAGCTTTGGCTCCGAGTGACTCGGCTTGTTCGAGTGCTTCTTCGCGAACGTCAAAAGCGGTGACGCGTGCCCCAAGGCGCTTCGCGGTAGCGATGGCCTGAAGACC
>JAKMGR010000012.1 GCA_022424805.1 Verrucomicrobiales bacterium | reverse complement strand
ATGAAGCGCTATTGCAATATAATTGCAATTATATTGCAATAATTTTTCATTTATCTAGAATATATTATGAATATAGAAAATAATCAACATTTCGCCTTCATCCTTGCTTTCGCGCTTGCTCTCCTTGCTCCAACAGTCCGAGCTCATGATACGGATGGAAAGCACTCTCACAAAGTGACTTATGTCGCCAACATGTCCGGTATCGACTGCGCTGCCTGCAAAAAAACGATTGCACGGTCGATCGGAAAACTCAAAGGAGTCAAAACCATTCGCATCGTAAAAATTTCCGAAACATCCCATCGGCTCTTTGTCGAAACCGACGGATCCAAGTCCATCAGCATGGGAGATGCAAAAAAAGCTCTGGGGAAGAATGTAGAGCACTACAAGGTCAATTCTTGGTCGAAGAGCTGATCTTCCTACCCAGGAAAACGAGGCTCTCGTTTCCAAAAGGGCGCAATTTTGTATCGATTCAGCGGAAAAGGTTTGTCAGGGTTTGCTACAATGCCCAACTCTGACAGATGAAACATTTCGCTTTTCTCACACTCGTCCTTTTCTGCTTCGGCATCAGCCTTGCTGACGACCGACCCAACATCGTCTTTTTCTTTACCGACGATCAGACGACCAGCACGATTGGTTGCTACGGGAATCCCGTTGTTCAGACTCCGAACATTGACAGGCTAGCAGCCGAGGGAACGCGTTTCGAGAATGGCTTTGTCAGCCACTCGATCTGCTGGGTCAGCCGAAAGACAATCCTGACAGGCCTTTACGGACGCAGCCTCGGCACCCCGGAAAATCCCGACACCGCCCGACCCGAAGTCGCCAAGAAACTTTACTCCGACCTTCTTCGCACTGCAGGCTACCGCACCGGCTACTTCGGAAAATGGCATGCCAAAATGCCAAAAGGTTTTCAGCCGGCTGACCATTTCGACGAATACGAAGCCATCGGCCGAAACCCCTTCTATAAAAGGATGCCCGACGGTTCGCTCCGTCACGAGACAGAACTGATCGTCGACCGCGGCGTCGAATTCGTGAAGAATCAGCCCAAGGGCAAACCCTTTGCCCTCAACATGTGGTTCAACGCCTGTCATGCAGAGGACGCCGACCGCCGCCCTGGTATCGGACACTTCGCCTGGCCCCGCGCCGTTGATGACCTCTACGTCGATACGGAAATCTATCGGCCCAAGCTCGACGATCCTGCAACCTTTGACGCACTCCCCGACTTTTTCAAAACCTCCATCACCCGTGAGCGCTACTTCTGGCGTTGGAACACCAAGGAAAAATACCAAGTCAACATGCGCGCCTACTTTCGCATGGTAACTGGCATCGACGGAGCAATCGGACGATTCATCGAGGCGCTGGAGGAAGCTGGAATCGCCGACAATACCATCATCGTATACTCAGCCGACAATGGCTACCACATGGGCAATCGCGGGCTCGCTGGCAAATGGTCACACTACGAGGAAAGTATCCGCGTTCCTCTTATCATTCACGATCCCCGTGTTGCCGAGGGGCAGCAGGGACAGGTCACCGATGCGATGGCACTCAACGTCGATCTGCCGGCCACCTTTCTCGACTGGGCAGGTGTCGATATTCCCGAAAAATACCAGGGTGAAAGCCTTCGGTCCGTGGTCGAATCCGGAAAACCGGACGATTGGCGAAACGAAACATTTCACGAGCACTTTGCCGTCCGAAATCGCATCCCACCCTTTGAAGGTCTGCGAAACGAGAACTTCAAATACGTTCGTTACTTTGACGACGACTACGAATTTCTCCACGATCTGAAGAATGATCCCGATGAACTCGTCAATCTCGCCGACGATCCCAAGCATACCGATACCCTAAAGGAAATGCGCAAACGTACTGACTCCCGCGTAGCCGAGCTCGGCGGTTCACTCGCACCAAGAAAGGGAGAGTTTACACAATCCACTCCTCCCCACCCCGAAGCCAGCGCCGCCGTTTCGGTGAAGCCCGGCCCTGACGGATTCGTCAATCTGTTCTCAGGCAATCGCATCCGCGGCTGGGACGGCGACCCAAAATACTGGTCAGTCAAAGACGGCGTTCTCATCGGAAAGGCGGACGGCTCGCTGAAAATGAATCGCTTCATTACCTGGAAAGGCTCAACGATTCGCAACTTCGAGATCCGCGTAAAAGTCCGCGTCAGTCCCGGTGGGAACAGCGGCATTCAGTATCGCGGGAAAATGGCTCCCGAAATCGATCTTGATATCGTCACTGGCTACCAGTGCGACGTCGTCGCCAACATCCCGAAATACAATGGCATGCTCTACGAAGAAAAAGGACGGCGCATCCTGAGTCACACCGGAGAAAAGGTCATCATCGATACCGAAGGCCAGCCCTGGGTCATCGAGGAAATGCCGAAGAAAGAATTCAAGCCGGGAGAGTGGCACGACTACCGGGTCCTCGTTAAGGGTAACTATCACCAGCACTGGATCGATGGCCATCCGACCGCCAATCTCATTGATCTCGATGAAAATGGTCGAGCTCTCGAAGGCGTCCTCGCCGTGCAAGTCCACGTCGGACCCGCGATGACGATCGAATACAAAGATTTCAAAATCAAACACCTCCCTGACGATCTGCCACTCATCTCTCGAGACGAAGTCACGATCCCCGACACCGCCCACGGCGTTCGCCCTCAAGGTAAATTGCCGAAAGACTGGAAAGCGCCCATCTACGGCAACCGCAAGAAGTGAGAAAGAATCTTCCCTGATATTCGTAAAGCACTTCGATCTGAAGTCCTAGCGAGGCACAAAAAAAGCCGGTCCCTAAAACGGGACCAGCTTCCAATGCGTTGGCGGGAGATTTTACTCTGCTGATACAGCGATCGCTTCATCACCACGCTCACCCGTACGAATACGGACAGCATCAATGACCTCAGAGACGAAAACTTTGCCGTCACCGATTTTGTTGGTCGATGCAGCGCTCACGATTGTGTCGACGACAGAACCAGCGTCGTCATCTTCAACAACGATCTCCAACTTTACCTTGGGCAGGAAGTCGACCGTATACTCTGATCCACGATAGATCTCGGTGTGACCTTTCTGGCGGCCAAATCCTTTGACCTCGCTCACTGTCATTCCGTGAACACCGGACTCGGTGAGGGCTTCTTTTACTTCCTCCAATTTGAAGGGCTTAATGATGGCTTCGATTTTTTTCATAATAGCTTCTAAGAATAGGTTTCTTGGATATGGTCCTTGGGAGCATGATGCGTGCCAAGTCGCAAAAATGAGCTGAAATGCCCATTTTTAGTAGGTTTTTGGCAGATTTTGCTTGAAACACCTAACCGCTTCGGTAAACATTTTACCATATAATGAAAGGTTTTTTACCATCTTCGCATGGCTGACACCCGACGCATTCTCCTTGTTGGAACGAATTCCGAGACAACACAGGCCCTCGCTGAGGCATTGCGAAACGACGACGTGCGCCTCGCCTCGGTCTCCAATCGGGAGTCCGCTGAAGAAGAAATTCACCATCATGACTACCATGCAGTGGTGCAAAAGCTTGATGCCGAAGAAAGCCCCGGACTGCATTTGCTGACAAATCTCCGCAGTGATGAGAACAAACTGCCCGTTATTGCGATCAGCGAATCCCGGGAAAGCAATCTCGCAATTGAAGCGATTAAGGCAGGTGCCTTCGATTTTCACTCCCATCCCGTGCACCCCTCCGAGCTAGCCAAGTCGGTCATCGATGCGCTTGAATGCTCCCGGAATTCCAACGAGACAGTCGAGATCGACCCCCACGATGAATGGACCGAATCTTCAGACGCTCTTGTGGGAAACAGCCGGGCCATGCTCGATGTCTACAAAACCCTTGGTCGACTCTCCCCCACTCCGGTCACTGTGCTGATTCGAGGAGAGACGGGGACAGGAAAAGAACTCGTCGCCCGGGCACTGTATCAGCACGGGCATCGTGCTCACCGCGAACTGATTACCATCAACTGCGCAGCAATCCCGGAATCATTACTTGAGTCAGAACTCTTCGGCCATGAAAAAGGCGCCTTCACCGGAGCTGTATCCACCCGAATCGGAAAGTTTGAGCAAGCGAACGGAGCGACTCTTTTTCTCGATGAGATCGGCGACCTCGATCTCTCTCTGCAGGCCAAATTGCTTCGAGTGCTGCAGGAAAAGAGATTCCAAAGAGTCGGAGGAAACGAAGAGATTTCTGTCGATGTCAGGATCATCGCAGCGACTCATCGATCGCTGGAGCGAATGATCTCAGACGGTTCCTTTCGGGAAGACCTCTTTTACCGCCTTAATGTTGCTACGATCAAGCTCCCTCCCCTCCGGGACCGGGCAGGTGACATTCCGCTGTTGTGCCGTTTTTTCCTGAAACGATTCAGCGAAGAAATGGGTAGCCCGCCTGCCTCCATGACGCGCGAAGCCATCGCCCGTCTCGATTCGGCCAGACTCTCGGGTAACGTTCGGCAATTGCAGAACATGATTCGCAAAGCTCTGCTTCGGAGTCGGGGCTACGCAATCGATCGAGAAATGATCGATGAACTGCTCATCGAAACTGAGCCGCCGGACCAGCAACGCACAACCAGCGAGTCCTTCGAGGGATTCTGCCGGGAGCTTCTTGCCGGCGCAGCAGCCGGAACAATCGACAATGCCCACCAGCAAGTCGTCGAAG
>JAKMGR010000011.1 GCA_022424805.1 Verrucomicrobiales bacterium | reverse complement strand
GCTTGCACCTCTGCACTCTGGGACAGCGCAAAGGGCTGGGCGTTCCCTCGAATACCTTTGGAAAAGCGTATGTAGTCGTCGAAAAGCGACCCGATCAGAATGCGCTTGTGGTCGCCTTTGATGGACCGGACGCGCCGAAGCTTTACGCGACTCGCTGTCGGGTTGGGAGCATCTCGGTCACGAATCGTTCGCTAGCTGAAATTTCTGACCTGTCTGCGCAACCTCGATATCGGTCCGAGGCCGTTTCGGTCGAACCACAGTTTCTCGATGACGGCAGCGTCGAACTCACTTTTGAGAACCCCATCCGCGCTCTGACGCCGGGGCAGATCTGTGGATTCTACGAAGGCGAAATGCTCGTCGGCGGTGGGGTGTTTCAGGAGATTCACCACGAGAAATGAAAGTGAACCTCCCTGGTGGAAGGTTCCCTCCTGCATTCCCCGATATGATCAGGGGAAATTCCTGGTTTGTCGCTCCGTGTTCTCGACGAACCTCTAGTGGGTGACCATGATGGAAGTCGCTTCCTGTTTATTGGGAATGAACTAGGCTTCGAACTCACTGCTGAATTGATTACTCGAGGCAGCACTCGATAACGACCCAGAACGGCTGAATTGATTGAAGACTGCGATTATGGGATCATCATTGAATTGCACTCCGCCAACGTTGTCGCCAAAGCCGAAGCTACTTTCCTCGACTGCGAGAGACAGGTTGGTGAGCGCGACTAGAATGGCGACGCTGAATACGGTTGAGATATACTTTTTCATTTTAAGTAGTGAAGTTTGACTTCACTCCAAAAATGAAAGGAGAGGTCGTATCCGCCAATAGAGGGGAATTGCCCTATTTTGAAAAAGGGTAACTGGAGGCTATTTCGCGACATTCAACTCGAGAAGCGCAAGTAATCTACCGTCGACGGTGATTTGGTCCCGGGATTGGACACGGAACTTGAATCCACGTTTCGCGAGGGTCTTTTCGAGGCCAGGTCTTCCGAATACCAGCAGTTCACCTTCCGGAATGGTTCCGGACTCCCCAATCGCAATCAACTCGGGACGGAGATAGTAAAGGAGCCGCAGTTCCTTTGTATACTCGCTTCGAAAAGCGGAATTGGCGTAGACAACGAGAGTTCTGTCGGAGGACTTTGCTCGGTTCTGCAGTGCGGCCGCGGTATCTCGCATCGAACGATGGCTTTCCAGGAGCGGTGTTGTCGCCACGATCAACATCATGGCACCAGCGGCGATGGTGAGAGAGGAGAACAAAAACAAATCGGGTAAAATGCGATATTTTACTAGGAACAGAAGTATCGCGATTAGAAAAGCGGCGCCAAAGACGAAAGGCTGCCAGGCTATGCTCAGATCTCTTTGCACTGCGCTGACCGCAATCCCGAGGGATGCCAAAAGGAGAAGGGGGCAAATTACGAGCAAGGAGTAGCGCGTGAATTTTTCGTAGAGATCACGTGGTTTTTTGGGAAGGTGGGTATAAATTCCGACGAGGGCTACAGCGGCCAGCGGATAGACGGGCATCACGTATCGCGGTGTTCCGCCCGGGATCAGACAAATGACGAGACAGCCGGCGGCGGAAGCGAGAAGTGCCCCCGGTATGATCGCCGCAAAGCGGTCATTGGTGGGTTCAAGCCCAGCTGGTTTTTCTTTCGAATGCCGGAGCCAGATGAGAGAAAACAGAAGCGGTATCGTCCAGGGCATAAAGTTCGCGAGAATTTCCAAAGGACGCAGCAACCAGCCACCTGCATCGACTTCGGAAAAGTCGACTCGCATTTTTAACTGCTCAAACCAGGTGCTCACCGATTCCTGAGGAGCATCTACGGCGGCAATGTTTGCACTCATCCACGGTAGGAACAGAAGTGTCATGATGCCCAGTCCGAGGATGTGCGCCGGATGCAGCATATCGCGCAAACGGCGGGCGGACCGCAGAACAAAAACCAGAAATAGAATCCAGAAGATGAGATGAACCGGCCCCTTCGTAAGCCATCCCAGCCCGAGGAAAAAATAGGGAATTGTCCAAATCAGCCAGGGAGATGATTGCGCCCCCCAGAGTCGAACCCAAATGAAGCAGGCGAGACCGAATATGGTGATGTAGACCGTTTCGATTTCCGCCATCCGACCTTTGTCGATCATGGCGATCGCGGTGAGAAGGACCAATCCCACAGCCATCGCGCGATCGATGCCGAGAAAGCGGTGAAGCGAAAACAGGGCACCCAATGTCAGGGCCAGCACCGAGATTGCTGCGGGAAGACGAGCCGAGAACTCGCTTTGTGACCCTGTCAGGTAAAACGAGAT
>JAKMGR010000001.1 GCA_022424805.1 Verrucomicrobiales bacterium | reverse complement strand
ATTGAATTGGCTAGACCAATTGGCGGTGGGGAATACACAAGTGTCGAGCCGGGAATCGGGAAAGCAGGGCTGGAGCGGGTGCGAGCGTGGTGGATCCGGCGAAGCCCGGAGTGGACGGAAAACGAGAAAAAGTTGCTGGGAGAATGATACGCTACGTCCTCCATCGCCTTATCGTCTTCTGCATTCGCCTCGCGATTGCAGCGATCATTCTGGTGACGCTTATCGAGGTGGGATACTGCGTGTTTGGAGGATCCAATACTCATGTCTGGGAGATCGCCATTTCCGAGGACCTCGATCGTGTTTTTCCTGACGGTGAATTCGTCGCTAATTTGAAAACACGAATTCTGCAGTCGAGCTTCGTGATTCTAATTGCCTATGGAGGGACTGTTGTTGTTGGTTACGCATGGGGAATTCTCGGCGCTAGGTTACTTCGATTTCGGGCGCGACTCATCTTCGCCGCGCCGTGGACCATCTTAGCCTGCGCTCCAGCGTTCTGGTTCGTTGTTTGTGTTGCGATCTTTTCCTTTTTTCAGTGGAAGCGCCCCGGCTTTGCTGACGATCTAGTCGTTGAGACCGGACCGGATATTTTGCAGTGGTGGAATGCGGCAGTCGTTGCATTGCCCTTACTTGCCGTCGCTGCTTCGTGGCAACTGAGGGCGGTCGCAGGAGTTCTTGAAAAGGAAGCCTCGCAACCGTTTGTGACGGGCTTATTCCTGTCCGGCTATCGAGACGAGGACATTTTCCATCGGAATATTGCAAAGCGATCCGGAAAGCAACTCATCAGTCTGTTCGACCAGACCCTGCCTGTCATTCTCGGTGGACTCATCGTTTCGGAGTGGGCGTTTCATTACGAAGGAATGGGCGCGCTCGCGGTTGATGCGGTGAAGTCAGCATCCTACCTCGGGATTTTCATCGCGGGAATATGGTCGGCTGTTTTGATTGGTTTTGCAGAGGTGGTCCGGGAGCTGGTTTGCCAGGAAGAAAGGAGGGGCTCGTAGAGCTATGGCAAACCGCAGGCAGTCGAAAGTGGCCGATGGGGCGCAGCGAGTTGTTGCAAAGGTCTGGGAGATTCGTCGCGTCCTTGTATTGGTATTCGCTTACCTGTTCCTCTTCGTCTGGTTGTTTGCAGAAGGTCGTGATGCCGACATTCGACCATCGGAAATCCTCGCTATACCCAACGATCCGCTTTGGGAAAAGCCCGACTCCGAGCACTGGTTTGGAACGACTGGTGACGGGACTGATCTCTTCGAATTAACTCGTATCGCGATGGCGACCACCGTCGCAATTTCTGTTGTCATCAGCGGATTGGGAGTCGGCCTCACCTTTTTCTATGTGATGATGTTTTCCTTTGACCCGGGGGAGCGGCGGTTCACGCTGCTCAAAAGGATTGGTCGCGTCGTCAGGTTGTTGCCGGCATTTCTTGCGCCAGTAATTCTTGCTGGAGGAGCGGGCGGAGGCTTGCTCGTGACAGGGCTGACGCTGATTTTACTGATCGCTTTCCACCTCGCCCCGACAGTTGCCAAATGGTTTGAGGAAGGGGAAGGAGGGCAGGGGATCCAGGCCGGATATGTTCTGGGACTGACTCGTCCGGAGATTGTGACAAATCGCGTCGTGCCCGTGGTGCTGCGACGTCTCATTGGGGTGTTTGTCTGCCTTATACCCATTATTACTCTCGTTGAGATGAGCCTCTCCTTTTTAGGCTTTGCCGGAGATCGCCTCAGTTGCGGTGATCTTGTTGCCCATGGGCAGGATGTCATTATCGAAGCCCCGTGGATGGCTGTGGCACCAGGGATGCTCGCGACCGCCGTTGTCGTGATTCTGTCTCTGTTAGGCTGGTTGTCCTCAGCTGCCTTGAAGACCGGGCGATTGCCGCGATGGATATAGAGGGCCCAAGCAAATAAATGGAAGAAAAACCAACAGTGTTTTTGAAGATTGATTCACTCACCGTAGAGCGGTCTCTCGGTTTTGGTGAACGAGGCGTAGCGCTTCGCGGGGTTTCTCTGGAAGTTGAGAAGAACGAAATTCACGTGCTCGGCGGAGAAGTAGGATCGGGGAAATCGATTCTCTGTCGTCTCACCCTCGGGGCATTGG
>JAKMGR010000680.1 GCA_022424805.1 Verrucomicrobiales bacterium | reverse complement strand
GCATTTCCTACTCTCAGAACATCGTCGAACAAACAGGTGCAGCGAACGGGAATTCCGCTGCCGCTTCTCCCCCGCCGCTGACCTGAGACGTTCGCCAAGAAATCTCTAAGAAAACCCATTTCTGCGTTTCATTATGAATATGAAGACCCGAACGATTCTCGCCGCCATCGCTCTGCTAGTCCTGCCGCTCTCTGCTCAGGAGCCGACCGTCCCTGATTTCTCAAAAGGCATGCCGGATGTGAAGCTGGAGAAGAGGGAGAAGATCGACGGTAATGAGACCTTTCACCTTAAGACGGCTCTCGGCTCTAAGGAGCTTTCCCCCACGCTAAGCAAGTTCCTCGGAGCGGGATGGGGCACGCGAAAGCTCAACCGAGAGGAGATGATTCTCGCAGCCAACGAAGGCAGAACCTCAAATGCCGAAGTCTACCTTGCCGTATACGAGAACGCGAGAATACCCGGCGTCGATATTCGCGTAATCCATCTCAAGCATAAGGAGGGGTATGCGGGCTCTGGCGTCAAAATTACGGTGATCCGTAAAGAGAAGGGCTAGCGATTCTCTCGACATCGCATAGGAGCAATCTCGAAGGGCGAACAAGACGGCGCTGGCCAACCCGCTACCGCTCTGCCAGATACTCAAGTGAGAAGTCGGAACGACCTTCGGCGTCGCAAGTATGGCGATAGCAATATCAGCACTCTCCGGACTCGTCTGGAGCATTCTCGGATCCTTTCTGACCCAGAATTTTGCAGGATCGTATTCGTGGTTCGCCGCGCCCTCCGGCATTTTTATTGGGATCGCTGTCTACTATTTGAGCCGCTGGGCTTATCGG
This sequence comes from Verrucomicrobiales bacterium, assembly GCA_022424805.1. Taxonomy (GTDB): domain Bacteria; phylum Verrucomicrobiota; class Verrucomicrobiia; order Verrucomicrobiales; family DEV007; genus Arctic95D-9. Next base: position 5,788 of record JAKMGR010000680.1, on the reverse strand, counting down.
AAGTCGGTTTGGTATCTCGCACTGGCCTCAATCATATCGACATTCATCGCAGTGGCATTGTTTGGGCTGTTTCTCGGCGCGGCAGATTTGACTAGAGATATCCCGAATCGGATTCCATCAGCGGTCATCCTGCAGGGCATGACCGCTTGTCTGTGGGGGCTCTTATTCATCCCGATTTACTGGACCCTGTTCCCGTTAGCCTTCGGGAACCATCTGCTCATCCGATACCTCCATCGACGAAACGCCGAACGAGCGGCTGGAGAGCAACCTGCGACCCGCCTTGGAGTCGACACGTGACCGAACTTCGCGGTCGGAAACGACGACTCGCTCGTGGTCGGTGCCGACAAGGATCACGTGATTTTTATTTAAGAAACCTTAATAAATCATTGCTTCGCGCAACCAGTTGATCTATAAGCTTTTCCTGCATGCGTAAGCGGTATGAAATCCTGGAGAAAATCGGCAAAGGCGGGGTCAGCGAGATCCTGCGAGCCTATGATACCGAATTGCATCGCGAAGTGGCGATCAAGAGGTTGCTACCGCTGGAAAAGACCCGCTTGAACGAAGCGGACGCCTACGGGCTGGAGCGGGAAGTTCAGGCTCTGACGCGCCTGCGACATCCCAATGTGGTTTCCCTCTTTGAATTTGGTGAGGACCGCGAGGGTCCATTTGTAGTTCTTGAACTGATTGAGGGGGAAACGCTGCAGCAAATCGTCTGTGAAGGGGCGCTGAGTTATTCCGATTTCCTGGATGTGACACGGCAGATCCTGGCTGCTATCATTGCGGCCGATGAGCTCAGCCTTGTCCATCGTGACATCAAGCCGGGCAATATCATGTTGACGCCTCTCCCATCGGGTGAACTGCAGGTAAAGGTTCTCGATTTTGGCGTTTCCAAATTCCAGCAGTTCCCTACTGCGCAAACCGTGGATGTTCGCGGTGCCGTGATTGGATCTGCCGACTATATCGCTCCCGAGCAAGTCGAGCGTTATCCCATCGATCATCGTGCCGATCTATACTCGATTGGTTGCGTCCTCTACTTTGCCCTGACCCAGCGGAAACCATTTCACGGAGACAACATCCGGGAAACGGTGCAGAACCACCTGAATCACAATGTCGTTCCGATCCGCAACATTCGCTCGGATCTGCCGGTAATCGTTGGCGCGTGGTTGATGAAATTGCTGGAGCGCGATCCAGTTGACCGCCCCATGAATGGCCGCGTCGCTCTCGCGATGTTCGACAAAGCCTGCCGCCTCGCTCATATCCCCGATGCGGACGACAAAGAAATTCGCCTGAGGGAAGATCCCACCGCGTCAATCGAACTGGGAGGACACCACCTGCCTCCACAGGAGTCATCCGATTCCCCAAGACGGGGCATTCCGATCGAGAAGAAAAGAAAGAAATCGACGAAGGTGTAGGCCCCGCTTTCGAATCGCCTAACGAAATCGGACCTGAGGTCCAATGCTTTACTCGTCTCCGGTCTCGGAAAATCGTTTCCACTCTGCTGGCTTCATTCCAAGCACTCTTGCGGCAGCTTTTTCATCCCCCTCTGCATTGGCCAGAGCGGCCTTAACGAGAGCGCGACCGGCCAACTCGAAGGCGCTGATCGTTTCATCCGCCGCAGCAAGAAAAGATCGGGCTGCGGAATCTGCTGAATCCCCTTCCCTACCGCCCTCGGTTTCTTTCTCATCGAAAGGGAGATCGCTGGGCAGGAGAACGTTTCCAGAAGCGAGCACGCACGCACGTTCGACGAGGTTTTCGAGCTCACGCACGTTGCCTGGCCAGGTGTGATTTTCTAAGGCGTCTATCGCCTCAGCCGAAAACTGCATGGCACGATGCTTGCCCGTTTCCGATTGCTTACGGAGGAAAAACTCAGCCAGCAAACTCACGTCTTCGATGCGGCGACGAAGTGGCGGGATATGAATCCGCACGACGTTGAGCCGGTAGAACAAATCTTCGCGGAAGGTTCCGTTCTCGACTTCCTCCTCAAGACGCTTGTTCGTCGCCGCAAGAATGCGGACGTCGCTGTGCATTGTCTGGTTTCCGCCGACGCGGGAAAATTCGCCGCTTTGCAGAACGCGCAGCAATTTGCTCTGCACTTCGAGCGGCATGTCACCGATTTCATCGAGGAACAGAGTGCCACCGTCACATTGCTCAAAACGACCGACCCGCTGGCTGACCGCTCCGGTGAAGGAACCTTTCTCGTGACCGAAGAGCTCGCTCTCGAGAAGGTTACCGGGAATCGCAGCACAGTTGATCGCGACATACTCCAACTTGGCTCGCCGGGAAAATTTGTGAATCGCGTTGGAGACAACTTCTTTTCCGGATCCGCTTTCCCCGGTGATGAGAACGGGAGCATCGGCGCGGGCAACCCGACCAATCAATTTGTAGACGTCCTGCATCGCAGATGATCGGCCAATGATGAGATCGTCATCGGATTGCGGTGTGGGAATCGCACCCGTGTCGTGACTACCGGCCTCAGCCAGACGCATCTGCTCAGCAGATCGAAGGGCCCGCTCGGCAACGGAACGCAGCTCGAAGTGGATCGACTCGCGAGGCATAACGTCGAAGGCCCCGATTCGCATTGATTCAATGACGGCGTTTGTGCTGTTGACGAGGCCATTGAGAATTACCATCGCGTTCGGCTTGGTGAGCCGCACTTTTTTCAGCAAGGCGACTCCATCGATGGGCTGCAGATGAAACTCCGCAATCAGCAGGTCGGCATCATGCTTCTTGAAAAGCTCGAGCGCCTCGTCCGCCGAAGAGGTTGTGTAAAAATCCAGAGACTTAGCCTCAAGGTGTTTCTCTACCCACTTGAGAAAGTCGGGATCATTGTCTGCTACGACAATTGTCTGCTTCTGGATGTCTGCCATAGATTGCTGTATATCAACGCTCGGAGGAGATTCGTTAATCTGCCGTTTGATACGAGTCGCTAACTATACCACAATCGACCAGTTTAACTTTATTTTTGCCTATGAAATACCGCACCATTCCTACGGGTCTCTTCATTTCCAACCGAGCCCGGCTTGCTGCGGAGATTCCCGAGGGGGCCTTTGCTATATTCCAATCAGCCGAAGTTCCCTGGCGGTGCGCGGATGGATCGATGAAATTCATCCAGAACTCGGACATGTTTTACCTTACCGGAGTCGATCAGGAAGAAACGGTCCTCATTCTCTGCCCGAACCACCCGGATCCGGAAATGCGCGAGATTCTCTTTGTTCGCGAAACGTCGGAACTCATTACGATCTGGGAGGGCTACAAGCTCGACAAAGATCAGGCGACGGAAGTTTCTGGAATTAAAAATGTGCAATGGACGACTGAGCTCGAACCTTACCTGCGCCGCCTCGCGCGGAGGTTCAATCACATCCTCCTGAACTACAACGAGCACCTCCGTGCCGGTGTTCCGATCGACTACTCTCGCGACGATGCTTTCCGTCGCTGGTGCCAGGATCGCTATCCGAATCACCAATACGGGAGACTTGCGCCCATCATGCATCAGCTGCGGGCAGAAAAGTCCGAGCCGGAGATCAAGCTTCTACAGACAGCCTGTGATATCACCGCGAAGGGCTTTGATCGTGTTCTCAAGTTTCTGAAACCCGGGGTGATGGAATTCGAAATCGAGGCGGAATTTCTCCACGAGTTCGTTCGGAATGGATCACGCGGCTTCGCCTATGAACCGATCATCGCTGCAGGAAAGAGCGGCTTTATCCTCCACTATCTCAGCAACGATCAGCGCTGCGAGGACGGTCAGATGGTCCTTATGGATGTCGCGGCCGAGTATGCGAACTACAATGCCGATCTGACTCGAACCATTCCGGTGAACGGAAAATTCACGGATCGTCAGCGCGACGTCTATAACGCGGTACTGCGGATTTTCCGCCTCTGCGTTGACGAGCTGGTCGTGCCCGGCAAGCACATGAAAAACACCTACCACAAGGAGGTCGCTCGAGCGATGGAGGACGAACTCATTGGTCTCGGTCTGCTCGACAAGGACGAAGTTGCGGAAGAGCGCAAAGACGAAGAAAAAAAAGAAGAAGAAAAGCTTTACCGCAAATATTTCATGCACGGCGTCTCCCACAGCCTCGGCATCGACGTGCACGATGTCACTCCGAGTGCCGGAGAGTTCGTCGAAAATATGTGCGTTACGGTGGAACCGGGAATTTACCTACCTGACGAAGGCTTCGCCGTTCGTCTCGAAAATGACATCATTGTCCGCGCCGCCGGCAACATTGATCTCATGGCCGACATCCCGATCGAAGCGGATGAGATCGAAGCCCTCATGGCCGAAGGCAAATGACACATTTTCAATGTAGCGGAAGATGCTAATCTTCCGTTCGTTTCCCCTGTAACCCTTCGGAAGATTAGCATCTTCCGCTACACCAACCAGAATCATGCCCACCCAGATCAGCCGCATTCGCTCTGTTGTTCTCTACTTTCTCCCCGTCACGATGAGGGTTCCCCTGAAATTCGGAAATCAGGTTCTCGATTCGGTTACCTGCGCCCGAGCCAAAGTCACGGTGGAGGGTGATGACGGATCCATCGCTGAAGGCTGGGGGGAAACGCCACTCTCGGTTGGATGGGTCTGGCCAGCCGCTATTGATTACGAAAATCGCCACGACGCGATGAAGAATTTCTCCATCGCTATCGCGAAGGATCTGGAGAGCTTCGAATCGACCGGACACGCCATCGAAGTCGGTCACGATTTCATCGAAAACCGCCTTCATGATTTGCAGGACGAATTCAATTCCGATCGCGAGGAAGGCACGGAACTCCCGCATCTCGCTGCCCTGGTATGCTTTTCTCTTTTCGATATCGCGATCCACGATGCCTACGGAAGTCTCAACAGCTGCCCCGTCTACGAGACCTACAACGCAGACTACATGGGCCGTGACCTGGCATCGTATCTCGAACCGGCCGCCGAACATGTCAGCTTCGAAGGTGTCTACCCGTCCGATTTTCTTACGGACAAACCCGAAACGCAATTACCAGTCTGGCATCTCGTCGGAGGACTTGATCCGTTGAACGAAGAAGATCTCACCGGTGACGAACCGGACGACGGTTACCCCGTTCTACTCCGCGACTGGATTCGCGAAGATGGCCTCGATTGTCTCAAGATCAAGCTGCGCGGGAATGACGCAAACTGGGACTACGACCGGCTTTTGAAAATCGGGCAGATCTCGCGCGAAGAAAATGTCACCTGGCTGACAACTGACTTCAACTGCACCGTGACCAATCCGACTTACGTGAATGATATCCTCGACCGGCTCAAAGATGAGGATCCGGTGACCTACCAGAAAATTCTCTACGTCGAGCAGCCATTTCCCTATGACCTCGAAGAAAATCGCATTGATGTCAGCAGCGTGAGCGCTCGGAAGCCGCTTTTTATGGATGAGAGCGCGCACGATTGGAGTTTTGTCAGGCTCGGAAGAGAACTCGGTTGGACCGGGGTTGCGCTGAAGACGTGCAAGACCCAGACCGGTGCCCTGCTTTCGCTCTGCTGGGCCAAAGCGCACGGTATGACGCTGATGGTTCAGGATCTCACGAATCCCATGCTCGCTCAGGTCCCGCATTTTCTGCTCGCTGCGCACGCCGGAACGATCATGGGCGTGGAATCCAATGGCATGCAATTTTATCCGGAAGCCAGTGCTCCCGACCGTGAATTGCACGCTGGTCTGTTCAAGAGGCAAGAGGGTATACTAGACGGCTCTACTCTGTCTGGTCCCGGCTTTGGCTATCGCGTAGATGAGGTGAAGCGGGAACTTCCAGACCCCGTTTACAGAAGTGATTCATGAGC
>JAKMGR010000650.1 GCA_022424805.1 Verrucomicrobiales bacterium | reverse complement strand
AAACCGTTCCGCGAAAAGACGACGGGCAAAGCAGGGAAAAACGTCGCGCGGATTGCGGGATCAATCCTCGTCGTATTGATTCCCGTTCTGATTTCGCTCTACCACGCGGATTTCAATCAATAATCCAGCAACGGATCGGGCTGAACGGCTGGTTCGGGATATTCGAAAGTCTTGCCCTCGAAGTTTCGGATTACGACGCGTTCGCTGTTTTGCTGGAGGACGTAGTCGGGATTGACGGGGACCTTTCCACCGCCGCCCGGAGCATCAATCACAAATTGGGGAATGGCGTATCCGGTTGTGTGTCCGCGCAGGCCCTCGATGATCTCGATACCTTTCGCGACGGGGGCCTGCAGGTGAGATGATCCCTGGATGAGATCGAGTTGGTAGAGGTAGTAGGGGCGGACTCGACACATCAGAAGTTTGTGAACGAGTGTTTTCATCGTCTCGACATCGTCGTTTACGCCTCGCAGAAAGACTGATTGATTCCCCATGGGAACTCCGTGGTTGGCGAGACGTTCGAGCCCTTCCTTCACCTCGAGTGTCAGTTCGCGCGGGTGATTCACGTGCACGCTGAGGAAAAGGGGATGGTATTTTTGCAACATCTCGCAAAGCTCCGGAGTAATGCGTTGTGGGAGGAAAATGGGCACGCGTGAGCCGATGCGAAGAAATTCGATGTGCTTGATGGAGCGAAGACGCTCGAGGATTTTCTCCAGTTTCTTATCCGAGAAAAGAAGGGGGTCACCGCCGGAGAGTAGGACATCGCGGATTTCAGTATGTTCTTCGAGATAACGAAATGCTGCTTCGTGGTCGGTTTCCAGTTCCTGCTCTCCAGCTCCTGACACCACTCGACTCCGGGTGCAGTAGCGGCAGTAGGCAGCACAGCGATCGGTTACGAGGAAAAGAACGCGGTCAGGGTAACGGTGGACGAGCCCGGGAACAGGCATGGAGTCGTCTTCGCCGCAGGGATCCGCCATTTCGTACGGCGATGTCCATGTTTCCTCCACCCGGGGAATGACTTGGCGACGAATGGGGCACTCTGGGTCTTCCCGATCAATCAGGTTAAAGAAATGGGGGGTAATTGCCATTGCCAATTTCGTGCCGGACAGCAGCACTCCACTGCGCTCTTTTTCGCTGAGTTCGAGATGCTCCTCCAGCTGTTCCAGCGTCGTGATCCGATTTTTCAACTGCCAGGTGTGGCTGTTCCACTCATCATCCGATACACCGCGGTCAGCCCAATAGGCTTGGGCGTAGGAGAGAAACGTCTTTTCTAGGTCGAGAGCGGGATCGTGTTTCATTTGGGAGGCTTTCCGGAGCTGGATACTCCTGTTTGCAGGATTATGGACGCCGGAAAATCGATTTTCCTTACGAAAAGCTCGAACAATACGGTTGCGAGGAGCATAGTCAATAGAGTGCCTTTTTTCAGGAATCTGGGATAATATCGCGACAAGTCGTTGATAACTATGCTACAAACAAAGAGCGATTTAATAGCAGTTTTTTACGCTAAAAGCGCGCAATCACTTGAAATCACTCCAAATATCGCCTGATTAACAAGGCCGTCCTTCCGACCGCAATTTGTCCAACCTGCCCTTGATTTTGACCGAGTATTTCAAAATTCTTAAAACCATTTCCAAACCGCACTGGTTCGACATCATCACTTTAGTGAAGTGTTCCCAGGGACTGTCGGTTGGTGAACTCTCAGAAGCTTTGGGAATGAGTTACATGGGTGTGAAAAAGCACTGCATCGCGATGCAGAAGCTTGGTTATTTCGACACCTGGAGGCGTCCAAAGGATGTGGGGCGACCCGAAAAAACGTATCGTGTCACCGAAAAACTGGATGAGCTTTTTCCCTCCGTAGGAAACGATGTGAGTCTTGCCATTCTCGAAGCAGCGAACCAGTTAGAAATCAATGCGGCGGAAAAGCTGCTGTTTGGATTCTTTCGCGGACAGACCGAAAAGTTTGCTTTTTCCGTGACTGGTGATTCGGTTCAGGAACGAGCTGAAAATTTGGCAAAAGCCAGGGAGGCGATGGGATACTTCTCGCGCTGCGTCTACTCGGAAGAAGACGGACTCTTTATTGAAGAATTCCACAATCCGCTTCAAGCATTGTTCGACGCGTATCCTACCTTAGAACGAATGGAAATTCAGATGTTTGAAAAGCTACTCGGGGCTCGAGTCGAGCGTTCTTTTGCCAAGGTCTCGGGACTGACTCGATATCGTTTCTCTCTCTTTCCCAAGTAATCCTTTCCCTTATCGAGGTAACTCGAATCACCTATCTATGAGCCGCTACGAAAATGAAAAGGTACTCGTGATTTCACGATCGCTTTTCGACGACCTCGGTGCTTTCCAAGGCATCAATCTTGAACCAGAAAAATACCTTCCGAGCATTCTCGATCCGTCGAACAATCACTTTCTCCTTCGTGACGATGCAGAAGAAGATCCCTCTTTTAAGCAGATTATTCCGTATGCCATCTTTCGTTACCAAGATCGTTTTCTCCACTATGTGAGAGGTGGCGGATCAGGTGAAAAGCGCCTCGCATCGAAGGGTTCCATCGGGATTGGTGGGCACATTAACGATACGGATTTCGCGGCGGCTTCCTTGGACAAGGATACCTATACGAATGGAGTAGAACGCGAGATCGATGAAGAGCTTTCCATTGCGGATGGACACACGCAGGAGATTCTCGGACTGCTCAATGATGATTCCAATGAGGTAGGGCAGGTGCATCTCGGCGTCGTTCACCTCGTGACTCTAGAGAGTGATCAGGTAGAAGCGGGTGAGGCTGTTATCGAAGAACTTCAGTTTCTTACTCTTGGCGAGTTGCAGGAGAGAAAAGAACAACTCGAATCCTGGTCTCAGATTTGCGTCGATGGTTTGTCCGAACTTTGGCGGGACAAGTGACAGAAATTGATTACGCCCAGCGCGACTCCGATTCCGTAAAAGACTCCCCAAGAGAGCCGTGCCGTTGTGCGGATGGTTTGTGGTGACCAATTCAACTCAATGCCTGCGGGCCCTCGGTCCTGTAGACTGTCGTAGGCAAAGCTGCCGAGGTAGTAACCGACAGTATGAAAGAGAAACAGGATGGCAACTCCTGAGAGGATGGGAAGATCAAGATTCATCCATTTTCTCAGGAGAAGGCCAAAAGCAATTAGGCCTATCAATGATCCCACGACTTCTCCTATCGTTCTGGGAACTATAAACCACGCGACCGACCAGATTACCGCATAGATGAGGTAGCCGACGGCGAAAGCAATACAGAATTGAATTCCCGACTTTCCCGAGAAGCCAACTGCGGGCAAAAGAGCTACTCCTCCGACGCCGAGAAATACTATTGCACATCCCGCATACATGAGTGGTTCAGAGGGGAAAAGCGAACTCCCAAAAGCCCAAACCGAAAAAGACAATACGGCGACCAGCGAAAAAAGTGTAGCCGAAATTAGTTCTCGAACGTTCATTAAGTAGTGGTTACGACAAATTCCCCGAAAATATAGTGAAGATTTACAAGATGCATTTTCCTCACTTCTCCTCTTGCACAAATAGTTAGAGGTAGTTTAACTCGTGGCGTCTCTCCAGAATTTAAAATTATGGCTAAAAGATACGATCAAAAAACCAAGGATGGGGTTGTGGCCTTCATTCAGAAATACAACGACGAGAACGGTCGTGGTGGGCAAAGTGCTGCTGCAAAGAAATACAAGTTGAACCCAATCACGATTCGTGCGTGGATGGAAAAGGCGGGTGTTGCTAGTCCCGGCAAGTCCAGCAAGAAGAAAAAGAAGGCCGGACGCAAGGCCAGTGCTGCGCCATCTCGCAAGGCTTCTGCACCAAAGAGCACCAGCGCGGCATTGAAGAGGATGGTGAAACTGCAAGAGCAGATCGAGGCATTGCAGGCGGAATACGATTCGCTGAAATCGACTCTTTAAAAATCAAACTCCGATAGGAACGAAAACCGTGTCGGGGAAACCAGTCACGGTTTTTTACTTTCGGAGGGCATCATTTTTCATAGCACGTTTCTGAACGAGTGCTTGCCAAGGCGGGGAAACCATCCTCTTTTCGGTTGCATGAGAATAGGACTTTTGAATGGCGGAGGCGATTGCCCCGGACTGAATGCGGTTACTCACGGGGTTGTTGGCGCTGCTGCTCAACTGGGCTGGGAAGTGGTTGGATTCAAGGAAGGTTATGAAGGCCTTCTTTCTCCTGTGAAGTGCAAAATCCTGAAGCGCTCAAAAACGGAAGGTATTCTCAAGTTAGGTGGAACCATCCTGGGGACGTCGAATCGGGGGCGTTTTTCATCCAAAGTTGGAGAAGGTGGTGTGCGGAAGATTCCGTCCGAACTCATGGATGAAGCTATCGCAAATTTGCGCGAGCAGGGAGTTCAGGCTCTCGTCTGCGCTGGTGGAGATGGCACTCTCACTACTGCTCTGCAATTTATGGAGGAGGGGTTTCCCGTCGTTGGTGTTCCGAAGACGATCGATAATGATCTTGGCGCGACTGCGATGACTTTCGGTTTTGATTCTGCGACACAGGTTGTTGTCGATGCGCTGGACCGGCTGCAAACCACTGCCGAAAGCCACAAGCGAGTTATGGTTTTGGAAGTGATGGGGCGCCACGCTGGGTGGATTGCTCTCTATGGAGGGATTGGCGGAGGAGCTAGTGCGATCCTCATTCCCGAAATCCCGTTTCACTACGACAAAGTTGCCGACATTCTACTGGAGCGGGAGGCTCGTGGATTTGCCAGTTCGCTCGTGGTCGTCGCCGAGGGGGCGTCTCCTCTCGGAGAGGAAAAAGTCTACGAAGAAACAGGAGGCGGTGGAGAAGACCGTCTCGGAGGAGTCGGCGAGCGCGTTGCGAAAAAGCTCGGTGAACTCACTGGGAAAGAGACCCGGTCCACAACGCTTGGCCATCTCCAGCGCGGAGGAAGCCCAACTTCTTTTGATCGAGTCCTGGCAACACGCTTCGGAGTCAAAGCCGTGAATTTGATAGAACAAAAACGTTTTGGACGTATGGTCAGTTACCAGCAGTATCACGTTGGTTCGGTTTTGATCGAAAAGGCCGTGAAAAAGCTGAATCTCGTCGATCCTGAAGGGGAAATCGTGCGGGCTGCGAAGTCCGTCGGGATCTCTTTTGGCGACGAGGCTTGAGGCCCGAAAACCACTCACCCCTTAAAATTGATGGATGCTTTGTTAGAGCTATTGCAGAAAGAAGGACGCCTCTCCGTGTCCCAGATGGCAGATCGTCTGGGGAAAACCGAGTCGGAGATCGAGTCCATGATGTCCGATCTTCACGACCGTGGAGCCATTCTCGGATTTTCTGCGGTTATCGATCCGGATCACCTGAGTGAGTCTCCTGTTTCTGCTCTCATTGAGGTCAAACTGACGCCGGAACGCGATGGCGGATTTGATCGCATTGCGCGACGAATTGCGAATTTCGGTCAGGTAAGCAGCTGTTACCTCATGAGCGGTGGATATGACCTCGCCGTCATTGTCGAAGGCGAGGACCTTCGCGAAGTGGCACGTTTTGTCTCGGAGAAACTCAGTACGCTTGATGGCGTAATTTCCACCGCAACGCATTTTCAGCTCAAGGTCTACAAGCAGAGCGGGTTCCTCGCCACCGACACGCACGAAGACGAGCGTCTTTCCGTGACTCCATGATCCGGGATTTCTCCCTCTTTC
>JAKMGR010000640.1 GCA_022424805.1 Verrucomicrobiales bacterium | reverse complement strand
CGAGGATTTCGTTGATGACGTCGAGCAAGTGCTCACCGCTGTTGTTGATGATGTCGAGCGTCTCGCGCTGCTTGGGCTTGAGAGTTTTGTCTTCACCAAGAATTTCCGAGAAGCCGATAATCGCATTGAGCGGAGTTCGAAGCTCGTGAGTCATTTTTGCGAGGAAGTCGCTCTTGGCACGGTTGGCGACCTCAGCCTGGTGCTTTGCTTCTTCGAGATGGCGACGATATTTTTCTTCTGTTGCTGCGGTATCAAGTTGGGCGATCGCAATGCCAAACTGGCCAGTGAGTGCTTCCAGCAATTTGATATCTGCGGAGCTCCAATCATTTTCGCTATTAACGCGCAGGAGTGTGACCAGGCCGTTGGTATTGTCGAGAAAGCTACAGGCGGCTGCGATCAGATTAATTTTTGATTCAGGGGGAAAGGCATCCCGAAGCGATCGGGGTAGCAGCGCTGGGTCATTAATTACGATCGGCTCGGATGACTTGAGAATTTTTCCAATCGCAGGGTTTTCGAGGGAAATCCCTGGCGCGACACGTCCTGCTTCTTCGAGAGTATGTCCGTAGTATCCGATCTGCATCAGACCGCGGTGGATTGAACCTTCTTCGCATATGGTCTCAGTGATTCGATGAACGAGGCAGTGGTTGGCTTCAAACTGCTTGGTAATGCCCTCTAGTGGCTCATTGAGAATCTGGTCCTCGCGAAGGTCCTTTCGCAGCTGAGTTGCGGTTCTTTCAATCAGCATCCGGTTCTGTAGCTGACGAGCGAGCTCGGCTTCGGCTCTGTCTCTCTCGGCAGTAAGTAGCTGTTCGCGTTGGGCCATTTGCCGGACTCTTCGCCGGACAAAATATCTCGAGACAAATATCGCGAGACCGGAAACCAGGAGAAAGGCGATAGTCCGAAACCACCAGGTCGCCCACCATGGGGGAGTGATGACGATATCGATGGCGCGATCGTTGTCTGGCCATTCCCAGCCATCGACTGAACTACGAACACGGAGTGTGTAGCGGCCAGGAGGGAGTGAGGAGAAGGATGCTCTTCGTTTGTCATCAGCGGGTTTCCAATCCGTTTCAATTGGCTCCAGCATGTGCTGGAAGTAACCCCGATTCGGAAAGTTGAAGTCGAGATTACCGAAGCTGATCGCGAACTGATTGCGCTTATCGTACGGGATTCGAATTTCTTTAGTGGCTGCAATTTCTTTTTCCAGAATCCCACCTTCCTCGGGGATTACTGGGTCACCGAACATTTCCAGCCCGGTGAAAAGCGGATTCGGAGCCTTCTGTTTGGCCGGCAAATCAGCAGGATTGATGATATTGAACCCGTCATTGCCCCCGAAATACAGTGAGCCATTCGGGGCTCTCGTTACGGCGTTTAGGTTGAAGCCCTGACTTTGCAAACCGTCTTCTGATGTGAAGACTCGGAACTCGCTCTGCAGCGAGTTGAGGCGGGCAATCCCTGTTCTTGTAGCGACCCAGATGAATCCGTTGTCGTCTTCGGAGAGCGCGGAGATCTCATCGTCTGGGAGGCCATGCAAGATGCTGTTGAAATTAATAACCTCGCCGGTTGTCGTGTTGATGCGATCGATTCCGGAGTCTTTGGTTCCTACCCATATGAGATCGTTTGTATCAGGGAGAATAGCATTTACCTGTGGCGACGTAAGCGGCTGAAGATTGGGATAAATGCTCCGTGCGGAAGCGAGGTGATCTGCATCTCCGAAGCGGACATAGAGTTTGGTCCGACTTGCTACCCAGAGATTTCCGTTCAAGTCCTCCGAGACCGCTTCGATAAACAGAATCTCTTCACCGTTTATGCCGCGAATGGTGCGAAAGCTACCGTCTTCCTCGTTGAAATGTAACAGCCCACCACCTGAAGTGGCTACGAGGATCTCCTTTTTGAAGGTCTCGATGACGGCTTGAATATTGTCGTGAGTGAGTGCTCCGTCATTTCCAGGGCTGGATTTGAAGTGCTCCGTTTCCCCGGATTTTGAATAGCGATAGAGACCTTCACCCCGAGTTCCGACCCAAAGGTTTTCTTTCGAATCCCATAAGAGGGCCGAGGTGTTTTCTTCATCAGCTCCTGCCATCTCTGGGCGTGCCTCGAATTCATGCTGGTCTGCGCGCCACTTTGCTAGGCCGCGGCCAGTGCCAATCCATACCGTGTGCTGGTCTCCTGTTGCGAGCGTCTGTATTGCGGAATCAGGGAGGGAATGGCTGTCTTCTAGATTCTTGCGAACGTGTGTAAACCATTCTTGTTCAGAGCTGAAGCGACTTGTTCCGCCCCCAGCCGTTCCAATCCAGAGCATTTTCGAGCGGCCTTCAAAAATTTCGGTGACATGATTGCCGGCGAGGCTCTCAGCTCGTCGCGGGTTGTGTCGGAACCATAGAAAAGACCCGGCACTTTTGTCGAGGAGAGCGAGCCCATTTGTCGTGCCGACCCAGAGATTGAGTTCCCGGTCGCGAAAGAGGGCCGTGATATTTACCGACTCGATTTCAACAGGCTGCGGCTCCTTTGATCCATCGAGCGGGCCGGAGAAGAGGCCTTTTCCCTCTGTTCCGATCCAGATCTTCTGATTTGCCTCTATTGTTACTGCAGTTACTGGAACGGAGGTTTGCCAGAACAAGGTAAAGGTCGAAGTCGAGCGATCCCAGCGATAGAGTCCGCCATCAACGGTTCCAACCCAGGTATCTGTTGTGTTGATCGTTTTCACGAAGCTGATCGCAGCCTTTTTTGGCAGTCCTTTGGGAACAGCGAAGAGCTTTGTCTCAAGGCTATAAACGTTTAGTCCTCGATCAGTCGCGATCCAGAGGAATTGATTCTCGGCGATATCCAGATCGAGAATGGTGTTGGAGAGCAGTCCCGCGGCCTCAGGCGTTCCACTTTGAAAGCGAGTGGCTTTATTTTTCGAATCAAGCCGCACCAGACCGCGTGCTGCTGTACCAAGCCAGACAGGACCTCTTTCTTTGCTTGGAGTAGCGACTGAGGTGATGTGATTGCTGCTGATGCTTTCAAGATCGGTAGGGTCGTGGTGAAAGTGAACCGTATTCCACCCGTCGAAACGGCTTACGCCCTGATCAGTCGCAATCCATACAAAACCTCCTAAATCTTCCGTGATATCTCGAACAACATTAGATTTGAGTCCACCGGGCGTCGCTCTTGATAAAGCGGTGAACCGGATTCGATTGGTTGTCCGATCAGCAAAAGCACTCGATGCAAAAAGGGCCAGCGTGAGAAGGAATGGGCTCACAGCCCGAATTCGATTGATAATTATGGGAGTTTCCAAAAATAAATTAAAATTATCGAACTTAAAAAAGTCAATTGTGGAACCAGAATGTAAGAACAAACTTTAATAAATATTTCCTAAAATTCCTAATTTCTAGAGATTACTCGTACGGGCGAGATTTTCAACACAGATATTAAATATTTGGAGAAATTAATTAATGGTTATTCCGAGAGAAGCAAAATTGGCAAAACGTTCAGGCCTCAGCCTGACTGAGGTTCTGCTTTTGGTGGCAGTAATCGGGATCATCCCAGCAATCGCATTTCCATGATTGAGCAACATTCACAAGGCCCCCGCAAAAGCGGTTGCAGAGCAAAATGCGAAAAGCATTGCCTCGATGTCTGAAGCATTAGCGAATCTGGGTGTGGCTCACTTTATTCCCTAATCAATAGGGTAGTGAAAGCAACAGGTCGCTTGTTGCGGGAGGACGTGATCGTCCCGGAAGGGCCTATGGCCGGCGAAAAGTTTGTTTTGAGTGGGATGACTGATACTTCGAGTGAAGAAGCCGCAGATTATCTCACCATCGAATACGACCAGTTTCACCTGCGCCTTCACTAAATCGACACCAATGATACTAAGAGTATCTTCGAAATGGTCTACCGACCTGAAGCTGTGTTTTGTCGGGAACAGTACTTCGCGCCTGATACTAAGCGCGCTGCTGCGCTGAAATCAGGCGTCTGCTGATTCTTCGCTCGCGACTTCTTCAACGCTTCCTTCTTCCTTGAGGCCGGTGATGACATTTTCCACGGCCTCATTTCGTTTTTCGAGAGCAATCTGCTCGTCGATGCCATCCAGTTCCTCAAGGGGAATGGGCTTCGGCTCACGATGGTCGGTTACTTTGAAAAGGTGAAACCCGTAGTGAGTGGCCACTACCGGACTGATTTCGCCCACTCGCATGGAAAAGGTGATCGCCTCGACCTCGGGCATCGTTTCGCCCTGCTTCATGTAGCCGAGGTCAATTTCGCGGTCCTCGTCAGCGCCGTGCTCCCGAGCTGCTTCGTCAAAATCTTTCCCGTCCAGCAGTTGTTCACGCAGTTTGCGCAGCTCGACGTATGCTTCGCGCGCTGCATCGTGGCTGGAAGGCTCGATGAAAATCTGGCTGGTTCGGATTTCCTCCGCCGACATGTAGCGATCAATATTTTTCTCGTAGTAGGCCTCGATTTCCTCCTGCGTTGGCTCGGGAAGCTCGCCTATTACTTCTTCCAGATATCTGTCGACCATCATGC
>JAKMGR010000593.1 GCA_022424805.1 Verrucomicrobiales bacterium | reverse complement strand
GGGATGTACAAGTTCGCCGGATCAATCACTGACCAGATGGCGAATGAGATCATGCGATCCACCTGTGGCAAAGGATGTGTTCGGCTCATCGCCTGGCCCATTGAGAACGACTGCCCGGTTAGTCGGTTGAAGGCTGCTAAAGGCACCCTACCCATCATCTGCACCGAAGCCTGCACCTTCGCAGTCAGCGAAGCAAGGAGACTCGCGAAAGAAGCCTACGAAAAGGCGAACGCGACCTGAGAAGCGAGTGTCGTTCAGCATTCGCCCTCGTTCGGTCTCTCCCGTGACTGGGAGATCTTAATCCACATCGATTCCGCGCCAGAAGCGGCTGGATTCGCGGTCAGTCGTCGGGTCCTCATCCGGAATTTGATTGAAGGTCAAACGCTCCGCATGACCGTCAACGAATGCCGCAATCAGTGCTCCACCCTTGTAGCGATTCTCACTGGTTTCTTCGAGGAGCTTTAAGTCGTTGAAGTCGACGACGTTCTGCTCGATGCAATCGATATAAAGCATTGCCTTCGGAGAAAAGATAATGTTCGCGAGAGTCTTCTCAGTCAGATAGGGATCTTCCGATTCCACCTGATTGTAGATCCTGTCATACTGAAGATTTTTATTCATCGCATAAGAATGCTTGTGCATATCCTTTTCCGTGGGATTCCTCCTCTTAGAGAGAGTATTTTCGAAAATCGTTCCCTCAAGATGCTCTGACTGTTCGTTATAGGCGTATGCAGTGACCATACCGTCTTTGTTCTCCCGCAGATAGATTTGGCCAAAGACGACTCCATCGAGCCAGAGTCCCGTTCCAGTCAGGTTGTAGTGTTCGGGGAAAAAGTCTTCGTCCGAAACTCCATCTGGGGCGACCATTCCACCCGGATACTGAGGGCTTGGAAGCTTGCCACCATTATCGCTAGACCAAGTAATCGTGTTGATGACAATGTCGCGGAGATAAGCAGTATTTTTGGAGTATTCCGCCATAGTTTTCGCTTTTTCGACGCCCGGAATCAAGATCGCCATGAGAACGCCGATAATGGCGATCACGATGAGCAATTCGAGCAAAGTCATTCCGCGAAAGCTACGGGTACGGGAAAAGGTGGAAGGAAAAGCGGGTTCCATTGGGCAATTCAGTTGGATTTTCGTTTCTGGAGGGAACTATTCTACGGATTCCCCATAGCCACGGTCAAGACTTTTGCATGGCTATCAAGATTCCAAACTGATGTAATCCGAGAAAACACCATGCCCATGACCCTATTTCTCCTCATCATTTCAGCCATAATTCATCATGTATAGCGAGGGTTATCTCGAACCCACCGCAGCTGCAGTAGCAGTCATCGGTGGCGAATTTGCAACCCGGAGATACCTTCGCGGAAAGACCAGGCGGCAGCTCACCCCTAGTGAATGCAGTATTGAGAATTACGAGGGCTGCGATCACCTTATCAACATTAAGACAAGCGCATGAGACTGAGAAAGTTTCGATTTAGGCCGCGGACGATAAACGGTTCATGCGTCATCCCCGCCTCGTCCCCGAGGTCTCCTCGTTTCCCATTTCCTCCCGCCCGCCCTGCCTGTTCCGACCCGCGGGGAAAGTTGTTTACTGTAATGAGAATCACCCCTCTGCTCGCCTGCCTCCTGCTCTCGACGTCCTTTGCCCAGGACATTGACTTTCGGTTCCACATCCACCAGATGGAGCCGACGATTGGTCAGGCGCTGGAAGGACGACTCATCGCAGGCGGTGATGCAGCTGCGGAAGCAGTGGCAAAGCTCCCAGATTTCGTCCGTCAGGGGAGCGTCGAGGAGGTGGCGGCTCTTTCGCTAACCACTCCGGCCGGAGAACGAGCAATCGGCAAATCCGAAGAAGGCACCGTCATGCTGCCGTCGCGTGACGCCGTTAAAGGATTGGAAATCGAAATTGATCCCGCGCTGCGGAACGGTTTCATCAATCTGAATTTCTATGCGTCCTTCACCAACATTGTGAAAGGCGATCCGCGGGAAAGGGTCGTGACATCGCAGACAACGGTCCAAAGCGGGCAACCGATGCTCCTGTGCCGCTGGCAATTCGATGACGAATGGCTCCTGCTTACCGGCACTGCAACCGTAGCCGGAGGCAATACCTCAACGAAGGCACCTGACGATGTTCTCTTTGTCGAGTCCGCCTACTACGATTCGGCTTCAGCAGCAAAATTCAATCGAGACCGACTCGCCTCGACTCTGATTCCCTGCCTCAGCGGACAGAGCTGTCGTTCGGAAATTGTTGGTTGGATCAAGGACGAAAATATCATCGAAGATGAGCAGCCCGGTTTCCGAAGCTACCTTACCCCGGCGCTCAACGGAGACGGCACACTCAAACTCCGAGCCGCATGCGGCTACATCATTGAATCCGGAGGTCGCACCCGTCTCAACAACGGAGATCGTGTCCGGCGCCTCAAGATTCGTGATGTCAACGAAATGCTGGAATTGAAGGAAGGTGAGCCAGCAGGAAGACGAGCGGATTTATCAGGTTTGGAGGATGTAGAAACTGAGGATGACACCCACGTCGCAGCGTTTCGATTTTCCAGAGCGGGTTCGGAATAGACCGCCAGTTTGGACGTGTGCCTGACCTCAATGCGTCATCAGAATCCGCATGACGCTTCCGTCCTTCTACTGAAAATTCAAAATTCCGCATGCTTGTTTCTGTAGTCCTCCCCATCGTCCTCTCCTTCATCATGTTCTCTCTCGGGCTCGGCCTGAGAGTTACGGACTTCGCGAGAGTCTTTCAGCAGCCCAAGGTTTTCGGGGTCGGCTTGTTGAATCAACTTGTGCTGCTGCCGCTGGTCGCATTTTGCCTCGTCCTCGCTTTCAATCTACCTCCTGTTCTCGCAGTTGGCATGATGATACTCGGGCTCTGTCCGGGCGGCGTGACCAGCAATATGCTGACTCGAATTACCAACGGAGTCCCTCCTCTTTCCATTTCACTGACGGCTGTTTCGAGCCTGCTTTCTGTCCTCATCGTCCCGTGGATGGTTGCCTGGACGGTTGGCTATTTCGGCGTTGATGAATCGCGCTCTGTCGATGTCACCGCTATTGGGATCAAGATGTTCCTCATCACCGCAGTCCCAGTTTTCTTCGGAATGATTCTGACTGCGACCGCACCTGCTTTGGTCGAGAAAATTTCGAAGATGGTCGCCCATATTGCATTGGCTTTATTCATCCTCATTGTTGTCTTGGCGATCAAGGCCAATTGGGACGCTCTCATGAAACACTTTTCAACACTGGGTCCTGCCCTGCTTGCCCTGATGATCGTGATGTTAGGCCTCGGACTGCTCTCTGGAAAACTACTCGGAACTACTTCCCGTGAATCGACAACAATCTCTCTCGAATCTGGAATCCAGAACGCGACGCTGGGAATGGCAGTGGCCGCATTTGTCGGAGCAGAAGCTGTCGGAGGAGGACTTCCCGATTCCGCGCTACCCTCCGCCGTATACGGAGTCATGATGTATTTTATCGTCGTGCCATTTGTCCTTTGGAGAAAGAAAGTGCACGAGGGAAATGTTACTTCCTAAATGGCTCGATTTCTGCCTTCCCTATTTTGCATACTCTACCCATGGCCACCCAAAATTGGATTGCGAATTCTCTTCTCGTCGCCCTTCTGATTGGCTTGGCATCACTCTTTCCATTTCCCGCGACAGCGGCGTGGAAAACAACCACGATCAACGACATCACCTACGTCCCTCTCGCGGACTATGCAGCGGCTTTCCGCATGCAGCCGGCAAAGAAACGGAAGGACAAACGGGAGCTCGCGTTTACGGGAGAGAATCATCAGCTTGTCGTCAAAATCGGCACCCGCGAGGCGATCATCGATGGAGTGCGACATTGGCTTTCATTTCCGGTTATTTCAGGTGGAGGAAAAGCCTACGTATCACTTGCCGATATCAATGCGACACTCGGACCTGCACAGAGCCCCGGCTCTGTGCAGCAGATCAGAAAGTTACGCACGGTCGTTTTCGATCCCGGGCACGGAGGCCACGACCGCGGGGGGAAAAGCCCCTACGGGTATGAAAAGGACTACACCCTCGATGTGGTGAATCGAGCGCGCCGCATTCTCGAATCGAAGCGGGTCAAAGTCGTGCAGAGCCGTCGATCGGATTTCTTTGTAGAGCTCTCCCAGCGATCGGCAATGGTGAGCAATTATAAGGATCCAATTTTTGTCAGCGTGCATTTCAATTCAGCGGGATGGAAACCCTCGGCCAACGGCATCGAAGTGTATGCCCTGCCGCCCCAGGGGCTTCCGACTACGGAAAAAGCTCCTGATCCAATTCTTGATCGACGTCCCAGCGA